>NZ_JAEUFG010000010.1 GCF_018588585.1 Bacillus sp. SM2101 | reverse complement strand
CGTTGTATAATCACGATCTGTAATCGACCGAACGAAGTGGCTACCTAACCCAGGAATACCAAATATACTCTCGATAACGAAGCTACCTGTTAATATCCCAGCAGTTAGTGGACCCATATAAGAAACTACAGGCATTAAAGCATTACGAATCGCATGCTTGACGACGATAACCGTATTCTTTATTCCTTTTGCCTTCGCCGTTCTTATATAATCTGAAGCTAAGACTTCAAGCATGCTTGACCTAGTAAGTCGTGCGATAAATGCCAGCGGTGTCGACGCTAAAGCAATCGCAGGTAAAACATGGTAAGAAAATGATTCAAATCTTGCGACAGGAAATACCCCTAATTTTATCGCAAACACATATTGTAGGACCGATGCCATGATAAAGCTTGGTACAGATATCCCTAATACCGCTAAAATCATTACAGAATAGTCTTGCCATTTATTATGCCTGAGAGCTGAAATAACACCGAATAGTACACCAAAAGCAAGTGCTAGAAAGATAGCCTCCAGTCCTAGTATTAACGACACAGGGAATCCTGAATTAATAAAGTCATTGACAGATTGACCTTTATATTTAAATGATGGGCCGAAGTCCCAGCTAGCGACTGAAACTAAATAATCAAAATATTGAACATACAATGGTTGATCAAGCCCATAATATTCATTTAATTTTTGCTGGATCTCCGGTGGTGGTGGCTTTTCCGAAGTAAATGGACCTCCAGGTGCTGCCTGCATGAGAAAGAAAGTAACCGTAACAATTAACACAAGTGCTATTAACATAAAGCCTAAACGCTTTACTATATATTTAAACAAGGGTTTACACCTCCACAATATTCTGACAAAACCCTAATCGTAAAGAATGGTATACGGAGAAATTCTCCATATACCATTACTTATTAATGCTATAAAACAGCTAATGATGTACATTTAATCATTTTAAAAAATATTATTATTCTACGAAATAAGCCCATTTATATTGTGCATCACCTAAGCCGGATACTACAACATCTTTTAAATTATCTTTTTTCACGTACTTATTTGTGTAGTAATAAATTGGCATTGCAGGCATTTCTTCCATGAAGATTTCTTCAGCTTGTTTTAACAGATCTTTACGTTTTTCTGGATCAGTTTCCGTATTGGATTCATTTAACAAGTTTTTATACTCTTCATTTTCCCAACGAGTGTCGTTGTTGCCACCAATTTCTTTGTAGATTTCTAAGAAGTTCATTGCATCGTTGAAATCACCTAACCATCCAAGACGAGCGATTTGGAAATCACCAGCATCCATTGCATCAAGGTGAACTGCAAACTCTTGGTTTAACAATTCAACTTCTATGCCCAGATTTTTCTTCCACATATCTTGAATAGCTTGAGCAATCTTTGCATGTGCTTCAAGAGTGTTATATGAAAGTGTTATTGAAGGTAAATCATCAACACTTGCAAAACCTTCTTCAGCTAACCCTTCCTCTAAAAGCTGTTTAGCTGTCTCAATATCAGCATCTTTAAAGTAACCTTGATCTTCAGCTTCAGGGAAGATTGTCGGTGGTATAATTCCCAATGCTGGAATTTCTCCACCTTGAGAAATATTATCTACTATCGCTTTACGATCAATTGCATACGCGAAAGCTTTACGGATTTTTGCATTATTAAATGGTGCTTCTGATGTATTAAACTTGTACCAATAAACACCAGCAATTGGATTGATTGATAAATCACCTTGTTCCTTAAGGGTTGGCAGTGCTTCTGTTGGTAAATTACCTGTTGGGTTACCAGCCCAATCTAATTCGTCATTATCAAACATCGTTAATTCAGTATTTGCATCATTAATCATTACTATTTCAATTGTTTCAAGCTTAACATTATCCGCATCCCAATAATGTTCGTTCTTTTCTAAAATGATCTTATCGTTATGTTCCCAAGTAGTCATTTTGAAAGGACCGTTTGATGTATAGTCGTCTCCAGCATCTAAAGCCCAATCAGCGTTAGCTTCTGAGATTTTGCTATTTACTGGATAGTAAGTATAAAATGCTGTTAATTCTAAGAAATAAGGTGTTGGATTTTCTAATTGAACTTCAAGTGTCTTATCATCAATTGCTTTGACACCCACTTCATCAATAGACACTTCACCTTTTGAAGCTGCTTCAGCATTTTTCACATAATATAATTGATATGCATAGTTTGCTTCGCCTGAATTAAGGACCCATTTCCATGCATATTCAAAATCATTAGCCGTTACAGGATCTCCATTTGACCATTTAGCGCCATCACGTAGAGTAAATGTATAAGTAAGTCCATCATCCGAAACTTCTATGTTTTCAGCCATAGCTTCTTCAGGGCTACCTTCTTTACCAATACGAGTCAATCCTTCAAACGTCTGTAGCAATACTGCTGAAGAAGTCGTATCTTCTGCTAAACCTGGATTTAAAGTACTAGGCTCAGAATTATTATTAATTCTTAAAGTTTGGTCTTCTGCTAAAGCAGCTTCACCAGTAGTACCATTATCTTCTTCTTTAGCAGGTTCTTCTTCTGCTGCACCACATGCAGCTACGAACACGCTCAAAGCAAGAATCAATGTTAGAAGTAATGACTTTTTTGTCTTCTTCATGTTGTGTTTCTCTCCTTTTCATTCATTTTTCATGTTGAGTAGTTTTAAAACCACAGAATTTATTATACAATTTTTCTTCTTGCTATGCATAAATTTTGATACGATAATGATTGATATCCCTGATGCATTTACCATTTGACACGAATAAATAGTTCTATATACCTATAACACAGTTGCGCCTATATTGTTTATTTTTGTTTTTATTACAAAAATAAACCATTGAAATGTTTCCCTATTTGTCTTCTCCTTTCTAAATATGTATTTTTCTCACATTAAATTGAATAAAAAAGTTCATCATTCTTTTACTGCAATAAGTTTTTTACTTACTCGGATTTACAGTCTTTAGTATGCTAATTTTCTTTGTTTTTATAATATAAAGTTTGCATTTACTATTTTTTTTTTATATAATTTTGCAATACTTATAATAATGTTAAAATGCTGGTTTTTCGTGCTTTAAACTAAAGATGATTAAATGATCAAACATCTTGCTTTTTTTCACTACATAATTCGTTTTGTCATCTTGACATATTCCATTGTTCATTTTTTAGGAACTTAAATATAAGGAGTAAAATGATATGAAAACAATTTTTTCCGGCATACAGCCGAGCGGATCCATCACAATAGGAAATTACATTGGAGCAATGAAACAATTTGTAGAATTGCAGCATGAGTATCAATGTTATTTCTGTATTGTGGACTTACACGCAATTACTGTACCACAGGACAGATTACAATTAAGAAACAATACTCGAAGCTTAGCAGCTCTTTATTTAGCTGTAGGCATAGATCCTCAAAAGTCCACACTGTTCATACAATCGGAAGTACCTGCACATGCTGAAGGAGGATGGATGCTCCAATGTATTGCTCATATTGGTGAGCTAGAGCGTATGACACAGTATAAAGATAAATCATCAAATCGTAATGATGGAGTTTCTGCTGGCTTACTAACGTATCCACCTCTTATGGCTGCTGATATATTATTGTATAATACTGATCTCGTTCCTGTTGGGGAGGACCAGAAACAGCATATTGAATTAACACGTGATTTAGCTGAACGCTTTAATAAAAAATATAATGACATCTTCAC
Source organism: Bacillus sp. SM2101 (assembly GCF_018588585.1). Classification (NCBI taxonomy): domain Bacteria; kingdom Bacillati; phylum Bacillota; class Bacilli; order Caryophanales; family Bacillaceae; genus Bacillus; species Bacillus sp. SM2101. The sequence continues at coordinate 201,588 of NZ_JAEUFG010000010.1, read as the reverse complement.
CATCCCTGAAGTTCGCATATCTAAACATGGGGCTCGTGTCATGTCACTTGTAGATCCTACAAAAAAAATGAGTAAATCTGACCCAAATTCAAAATCATTTATTACATTACTTGATGATGCAAAAACAATTGAGAAAAAAATAAAAAGTGCAGTAACTGATTCAGACGGGATCGTAAAATTTGATAAAGAACAAAAACCAGGGGTTTCAAATTTACTTACGATTTATTCCGCACTAACCGATCAACCAATTTCCTCAATTGAGCAACAATATGAAGGAAAAGGTTATGGAGTATTTAAATCTGAACTAGCTGATATCGTCAAACAGTCACTAATACCGATACAAGAAAAATATTATCATTTAATGGAATCTAGTAAATTGGACGACATATTAAATGAAGGCGCTGAAAAAGCAAATTATACAGCAAATAAAATGCTAAGAAAAATGAAAAATGCGATGGGGTTAGGTCGAAAGATAAGATAGATTAACAGATCTTTCTTTACCTCCACTCAACAAAAAGTGTGACGTATTAAGAATCTAACGTCGCACTTTTTGTTTGCAAAAAACTAAACGATTAATCCACTTCTATTCACCTTCCACACATAAGTAATTTTTCGATATCAATAGTTCCCTTTTCATAAATAATGGTATAATTGCTATAATTGATTATTTTAAGGGGGATTTTTGTGTGCGAAAAAATAAGAACACGATGAAAATAGCAAAAAAAAAGCCAAATCGTACAAAAACAAAGATAAATATACACGGAATTGGCATTAAAATAAATTTGCTATTTTTAGTGTCTATGATTACTACTGGTTTATTACTTATATTAATTATTACACCGTACGTCACAAAAAAAATGGAAGAAAATATACAAACTCAATCTATGATGGTTGCTGAAACTCAGTTACAATCATTACAGGGCTACGTTAATACAACCGTTGAAGAAATAACACTCATGTCAGAAATGCTAAAAAACGAAACTGATCAAAATATTAGTAAAGGTTATTCTAGAATGCGTTCTTCAAATTCTAAATTTTTAGATATTTACCATATTAACGATCGTGGAAATGAAGAGTTGAGACAAGGGTATTCCATCTCACCTTCAGATCGAAGCAATGATGAAGCATATCAGAATGCTATGCAAGCAGGTCTTTTTGTTGGCAAGGTTAAAGAAAGCAACTATACATTGGGACCTGTATTTACATTAGAAGTGTCTAAAGTAGTAACAGATTTAGTAAAAAAACCGATAGGTGTTATTGGTACATACATAGATATCCGTACTGCTTGGAGGGAACTTAGAGGAACTGCATCCAATACAGACCAAAACATGTTTCTCGTGTCATCTGAAGGGTTTGGAGTTGCCTCAGATGAACAATCTCAACTAGAAACCAATGATCAGGAATTGATGTCATTTCTTGACCACGAAGGTGTAAGTGATATGGTTGTAAAAGTAGAAGGGAACGAGTTTGCGGAAGATGCTTCCCTATTAAGTGGGGTCGGGGTGTTTAAAGATGAAAATGGTGATGAGCAAGTAACTTCTTATGTATATGATCATGAGCTTGGAATTGCCGTCTTTGTAGATACGCCTGTGTCAATCGCTTTTGGAGCAGTAACAGAAATACGAAATGTTATAATTCTTATCATCGTTATATCACAAATTGTGATTACATTTACTGCGTTTATCTTTTCAAATCGACTTGTAAAGCCATTGAAGAAATTGATGAACGTAGCTCAGCGTATTGCAAAAGGTGACTTAACGAATACGACAAACATCACGCGTAAAGATGAGATCGGTCAATTGGCCAAGTCATTTGATGATATGATTATTAGTTTAAATGGTATAGTTAGAAATACTAAAGAAGCCTCAAACGTAACTCTTAATACATCAGAACAATTGAGACAGACAGCTAACGAAGTCGCTATCTCATCTGAACAAATTACAGCAGCCATCGATGAAATTGCACAAGGATCAGAGTATCAGGCTGCCATTAGTCAAGAAACTGACGACAAAATAGATCAGTTTATGGAGATTGCTACTCAAATAGATAAGCAAAGAAATGAGGTTGTTACTACAGCCGAAGAAACTCAAGATACGATTGTTGATAATCAAACGATTTTGGAGGATGTCATCACTGGTGTTCAAGCATTGGCTAATGCGACAGATCAATCTTCTACTGAAGTAAGAATACTAGAAGATAGGACAAATCAAATTCGTACAATTCTTGAAACTTCAAGAGATATAGCTGATCAAACAAATTTATTAGCGTTAAACGCGAGCATTGAAGCAGCACGAGCTGGTGAGCATGGTAAAGGCTTTGCAGTTGTTGCTGATGAAGTCCGAAAGCTTGCAGAAGAAAGTAGAAATGCCTCTAACAAAGTAGAAGAGATTATTTCAAGTGTGCTTGATTCCATATCGAATGTGAATAAAACAATGATACAAAGTATTGAACAAGCGCAAAAAGAAACTGAGGCAGCCGCAAAAGCAAAAACGGCTTTACTACAAATAAATGCATCGATGGATAAAGTTGTACTTACGATCAATTCTATGAATGATTTATTAGGAGAACAAAAAACAAGTGTCACTTCAATTCAAGACCATTCAAAGCAATCTTCATCTTATGCGATGGAAACAACTTCAAGTACGGAGGAAGTTGCAGCTTCAGCTACAGAAACAGCAGCTAATATGGCCACTGTTAGTGAACAAATTGAGAATTTATTGTCAATGTCACAAGAACTAAATAAATCTGTTGAACGATTTAAAGTAAAGCAAGACAACTAGAAGAATTAACGCATTCATGTGTCTTGTATAGCTCAAAAATAGTCAGTCCCGATTCCCTAAATTCATATATAGGACAAGGGACTGACTATTTTTAAGTTCTCCTTCTTATCGAGCTGATTTTGGGTTAAAGGCATCTTTTAAGCCCTCTCCTATAAAATTAATAGATAAAATAGTTAACGTTAATATTGTTGCAGGAGGCACCCAAATCCATTGCTTGTTTTGAAGTGTATCCGTTTCTCTAGCAACTGACAACATATTTCCCCAACTTGGGACGGTTTGTGGAACTCCAAAGCCAAGAAAGCTTAAGCCTGTCTCGGCAACGATCATACTTGCAAATAAGAGCGATGCTTGAACAATAATTGTTGATCCTACATTCGGGAGCAAATGCCTTATAATAACTTTAATTGGTGAACACCCGATTGATTGTGCTGCTAAAATATACTCATTTTCTTTTTCAGCAAGTATTTTACTCCGTACTATTCTTGCAACGCCTCCCCATGCTAGTACACTAATAATACCAATCAATACCCAAACACCATTTACTTTCCCTATAAAAATAGAATTTACTACAATTACGAATACTAAAAAAGGAAAATTTAAAATAAAGTCAGTAAATCTCATTAAAGCTCCATCAACAAAACCTCCGAAATACCCTGCAATCGACCCAATAATGGTTCCTAGCAATATGATCAAGAATGTACACGACATACCAATCACTAACGATATTCTACCACCATAAAGCAAGCGAGTGAAAACGTCGCGCCCGCTTTTATCAGTTCCAAACCAATGATCTGTTGAAGGGGCAAGTCCCATCTCCCCTACATTCACTCTTGTAATATCAGCAGTCGTTACATACGGTGCTAAAAACGATATGATACATATGAAAACAAGAAAAACAGCGCTGATCATGGCAAGTTTATTCTTTAAGAATTTACGACGAGCAATGGCCCAAGGGGATTGATTCTTTCTTGCTTTTTTCACCTTGGTTGTTTGATCTGTTTCTACTTCCATACAACCATTCCTCCTACTCTACTCTAATTCGAGGATCGACTATACCGTATAAAATATCTGCTATTAAGTTACCTATTAACGTTAATAGTGACAACATCATTACGATCGCCATCACAACTGCATAATCTCTACTATTTATAGATCCTATGAATAAATTACCTATACCTGGATAAGAAAAAATTGTTTCTGTAATAATCGCACCACCTACAAGTGCTGCAAAATCAAACCCTAAAAAGGTAACAAGCGGAATGATTGAATTTCTTAAAATATGTTTATTATAAATTGTTGATTCTTTCGTCCCCTTCGCTCTAGCTGTTCGAACAAAATCTTTACGACTACTTTCGATAATATCATTACGTAAAAACTGCGTATACGACGCCGTACTAAATGCTCCTAGTACGATTGCGGGTAATAAGACATGATGTAATCTACTTTGCCAATATGCTAGTGTACCTTCTTCTAGACCGATCGTGACTGAACCATGTGAAGGAAACCAACCGAGTTCAAATGCAAAGAAATATATTGAGACGATAGCAGCAACAAATGAAGGAATTGCTAAAACTAAATAGTTAAAGCCACCTATCGTATGGTCAGCAATTGTATAAGGCTTTCTCCCCGCATAACTTCCCATAAAAAAAGCGAGAATATAAGTAATTAATAAAGAAGTAACGCCTAGCAAAATTGTATTAGGTAAACGCTCAAAAATGACTTGTTCTGCTGGAATTTTATATTTTGTAGATTTTCCAAAATCACCTTGAACAAAGTTTGTTATCCAACGCTGATACTGAACAGGAATTGGATCATTGTATCCTAGTTTTTCTCTCATTTCCTCAATATACTCTGGATTAGTATTTGACGGATCTATTTCTCCACCAAGTGGATCCCCTGGCATGAGCATTGCCAGGGAAAACACTACAAAGGAGATAAGGAGTAACATCGGTATCATGCCAAGTAATCTTCTTAGTATGAATTTAATCATCATCATTCTCCTTATCTAGCATTATCGAAAATTGTTACTCTGAAATATACCAAAGGTGAACATCATTTTGTGCACCTACTGAGTTAATATGTGTCCCTTGAAGCCTATTATTCACTGCCCATAGGTCATACAACTCCATAATTGGTAACACTGGCACTTCTTCATTAAAGAATTGCTGCCATTCTTTATAGATTTCCATGCGTTTTTCCGTATCAGTACCTACAATTTCCATATCTAATGCATCGTCTAACAGTCGGTCATTTTCAGCATCTACCCAACGAGTGTAATTGAACTTAGCATCCGATCCCCATAATGGTGATGGATCTGGGTCTGTCCCGGTATACCAACCACCATAGAAGACTTCAAGCTCTCGGTCATCATTTTCAAGCATGTCATAATATAAATTGACTTCAATTAAACCACCAGTCGCAAACTGAGCATCAAGCCCAATGTCTTGCCAATATTGAAGGATTGCTTGTGCACGTGCTTCATAAGTCGGATTACTCGTAGCATAATGTCCAAACTTAACGGTGAATTTTTCACCAGCAGGATTATCTCTCAATCCATCACCATCAACGTCAACATAACCTGCTTCATCTAGTAACTCCATTGCTTTTTCAGGACTATATTCAAATTGATTCGTTAGTATGTCATTTTCAGCAGCAATCCAGTGCACAGAAGGAACGGGTCTATTAACTGGTTGTGCTAAGCCACTGAAAAATGCATCAACCCAAGCTTGACGGTCAATTGCGTACAACATCGCTTGCCGTAGTTTTTTATCCTGATATTTCTCAATATTCATGACGTTTTTATCGCCATCCCACTCTCCCATTTTGAAGCCAATATAGTAATATGATAATCCTGGTATTTCTAATAGATCGATGTTATTTAATGCTTCAACTTCGCCTAAATTTGAAGGGTGAACACCCATCATATCTACTTCGCCATTCTCAAGTAAGCCTTTCGTTAACGAGCTGTCTATCACTTTAACTACAACCCCATCTAAATATGGCCTTCCTTGATAATAGTCATCAAAGCGCTCCATCTCAACATATTCGCCAGGAACAATTTTCTTTACTTTAAATGGACCTAATCCAACTGGATTTTGACGAACCTGAGGTGATCCAGACATATCTTTCACTTCGATTCCTGCAAATTCTGTTCTATTCATTGGATATGTCCACAAATTCTCTAAATTATTGACTCGAGCCTTATCAAATGTAATTTCAATTGTATAATCGTCAATGACATTTAAGCCACTTATATTGTCAGCTTCTCCAGCGCGAAATTCTTGCGCACCTACGATATCACTTACATTCACAAAACGAACTCCGTCATAGTCTGGATGTGCGATCGTTTCCAATGAAAATACCCAATCGTGAACAGTCAATTCATCTCCGTTATGCCATTTTACCCCTTGTTGGAATGTGAAAGTGTAGTTAATGTTGTCGTCTGTTGTCCAGTCAGCTATACCTGGAACGTATTGGAGATTATCGTCAACACCAATTAAATTTTCATCAAAAAAAGATAAAATATCACCGTCAACAGACCCATCATAAAAAGCAAAGTTAAATAAACCATCAAATTCTGATTCTACAGCGTACGTTGCCACTCCACCTTCAGTAGGCCCCTCTTCTACCACTTCTTCTTCATTTTCTTCTGTCACTTCTTCTTCATTTTCTTCTGTCACTTCTTCTTCATTTTCTTCTGTCACAGGATCCTGACTATCTCCACTTGTTGATTCACCATCATCACCTCCGTTACACGCAGCTAGGAAAAATGAAAGTACTAATAGCAATGACATAACAGTTAACTTATGTTTTTTCACAAAAACACCCCCGAGTTATAATTTTTCCCCTAAATTCACGTTGCTTAACTTGGCTGTTTTCTTATGAGATATTGCTTTAATACAGAAAGATAGCTACATATATCGAATGGTTGATGTCATCTTGCCATCTCTAAAATAGTTGTATATTCTTATCCTCATCTAGCTAATAAATAGTGAAAAAAACGAAAAGAGCCTTTAATATAAATGACAAGCAACTGAATGTCCTTGTTTCACCTCCTTTAAAGACGGCTTCACTTGTTCGCACTCCGGCTTTGCGTGTTCACAACGAGGGTGAAATGGACAGCCTGTTGGAGGATTTGCCGGACTAGGGACATCTCCATGTAAAATAATACGCTCTTTCTTTGCCATAGGGTCTGGTTGTGGAATTGCTGATATAAGTGCTTGTGTATATGGATGTAGCGGCATTGAGTATAAACTATGATTTTCACCGATTTCTACTATTCTACCTAAATACATTACTCCAATCCGGTCACTCATATGTTTCACTACACTTAAATCATGTGCAATAAATAAATAAGTTAAGTTGAAAGCACTTTGTAGTTCTTTAAGTAAATTAAGGACTTGTGATTGCACAGATACATCTAGCGCAGATACAGGCTCATCAGCTATGATAAATTTTGGCTTTAATGCTAGCGCCCTTGCGATGCCAATACGCTGCCTCTGACCACCAGAAAACTCATGGGGATATTTGAAATAACAGTCCCTAGGTAAGCCGACTTTTTCTAGCAGATTCATAACCTCATCTTTTAAATCTCTTTTAGTGATTTTAGAATAATTTCGTATAGGCTCAGAAATGATATCACCAATCATTTGTTTCGGATTTAATGACGCATATGGATCCTGAAAGATCATTTGAAAATTACGTCTTAATTTTTGTAATGAACTTCCTCCAACTTTAGTAATATCTTGTTCTTCAAATACAATACTTCCATCTGTTGGCGCTATCAACCTTAGTAACGTTCGGCCAGTTGTAGACTTCCCACAGCCTGATTCTCCAACGAGGCCAAATGTTTCACCTCTTTTGATAGCAAATGATACATCGTCAACTGCTTTTACTTGCCCAACAGTTCTACGAAAAAATCCTCCTTTTATTGGGTAATATGTTTTTAAGTTCTTAATTTCAACTAGAGAGTTTTCATAATCCATTGCTCTTAACATGTCTTACCCTCACTTCTTTAATTGACTAGTTTCATATAGTAAACACGAAACAAAATGTGATTGATCAGTTTCTTCTAACTGTGGAGCTACAACTTTGCATTGTTCTTTCACTTCTTGACAACGGTTCGCAAACCTACATCCGACATCAGGCATACGAGTAATAGAAGGAACGATCCCTTCAATAGAACCTAATTTCTCAACTACGGTATCCATTTTAGGGATGGATTCCAATAGAGCTTTTGTATATGGATGCTGTGGTTTACTAAATAACGTCTCAACGTCCGCAGATTCTACAATCTTTCCGGCATACATTACAAGTACTTCATCACACATTTCAGCAACAACACCCAAATCATGAGTAATTAATATAATTGACATATCATTTACTTCTTGAATATCCTTAAGCAATTCTAAAATTTGTGCTTGCACAGTAACATCCAAAGCCGTCGTAGGTTCATCTGCAATGAGAAGTTTTGGTTGGCATGCAATTGCCATCGCAATCATGACCCTTTGTCTCATTCCTCCTGACAATTGATGGGGATATTCATCAACCACCTTTTCCGGTCTAGAAATTCCAACGCTTTTCAAGAGGGCAATGCTTTTATCTCTTGCCATCTTCTTAGAAATCTTCAAATGATTTAACAGAACTTCCTGTACCTGGGACCCTATCGTAAAGACTGGATTTAGGGCTGTCATCGGTTCTTGAAATATCATAGTTATGTCTTTTCCTCGAATACTATTTAGCTCCTTGTCACCCATCTTCTCTATATGTTTTCCCTCAAAAGTAATCTCACCGTTAATTTTCCCGATACCCTTCGGTAACAGTGACATAATAGATAATGACATAACACTTTTTCCACAGCCTGATTCTCCAACAATACCCACAATTTGCTTTGGCTTCACAGTAAATGACACTTGATCCACAGCATTATAGTATTCTCCATCTACTTGAAAAGCTGTCTCTAAATTTCTTACTTCTAATAGTGGTGATACCGATCTTGAATGAGAATTTATACCCATAGTACACCTCAATTTTTTTGACTCTTTTCGGTATTTTGTGGGGTTCTTCTTATTAACTACAACAACTAGACTAAAATTTCCGATTGAATAATAGCTATAAACTCTAGTTGTATAACTGTTGATTCCAAGTTCGAAAATAGTCATTTTTTATGTGAAATTTCATAATTTTCAATTCACATTCAATATATTACAAGCATTACAAATACATTACAAAATTTAGTTATTTATCAAAAATTTGTGAGCTTTATAAAAGTAGAGAAGGTATATTCCCCCCAATCCCAATATCCTATTCTTTATTACCCATTGTTACATCTATTTTTCGATACAAAAATCTAGGCTCTTTTCGTAAACTTTGATAATATTATTATCGAACTAATATGAATAATGTGATTTACATTGTTAGTCATCGTGGTACAGAAAAAAGTTGCCACGAACTTTAGTTGTGTACATGTTTATTTCAATTACAAAAAATAATGTGAGAAAAGCAAAAAAAAAGTAATCGGATCATAGCCCGATTACTTTGTTAATTTACTTTTGACTCTTGTTCTAGCTCCCACAATTTTTCAAAAAATGGTTGTCCTTTTATTAAGTTTTCACATAAGAGCTCATGTTTACTACTCCAGCCCGTTTTTGCTTCCTCATATAAACTGTACCAAGCTTCTTTAAAAGTCATTTGTTGTATATTTTCATAATGTTGTGGTTTCCATTCAGTATACCAATATCTTATTTGTGCAGCATTTTTCGTTTGATATAGCTGATCTAAGGCCATAAACAATAGCTGTTTAAGTTGTCTTTCTTTTCTCGTTAGTCCGCTCATCAGCTCCGGTTCAAGCGAAAGAATATGGTATTCCTTTTCCTCATTATGATGAAGTTCTATCGCATATGTGTCTTGTTCTTTATCTTGGACCATTTCATATACCAATTGCTCTTGCCTTGGTATAAGCCTGCTTTTTCTTATAGGTATATGATATCCTATTGTATCAATCGCAATAATCCCTGACCCATCTGTTACAACAAAACAATACTCTAATTGTTTCCGTTCATGATTTTTCCGAATGAATGCTTTCTTATGTACATCTTCTAGCAGCTGTGCAGGTAATTCCATTAAATCATTTTCAATATAAGCATAGAGTAATGGATCAACCTTAATCAATGGAACTTGATCTAATAACTCCACACTATCGTCACTTCTCCATTCGTGAAAGTGACATACATTATATCCGTTCTCTTCACCTTCAAACCAGTTTACCCAAACATCATGAAGATACAACATACTTTTACCCCTCACTTCACTACTGTTTGTCAACAGTATAGGCAGAGTACTATAAATTTATTCCATTATTTGAAACTAATCGATGCTGTTTTTCTGCTTATACATATTTTAGAAAGTAAAAGTGACCATTATCTGTTAACATAATTACTATTCTTCATTATCAAATTGTAAATAAATGCTAAGCCAAATAATACAGATTCCTATTACTAATAAATAACTTTCTACCCTTTTGCTAATAAATATGACATAGTCAATAACTCCTACACCGAGTGTGAGCAAATTCAAGTAAGCTATAATACTAATTCCCCCGGCAACACAAAGACCAAATCCTACAAGAAACAAAAACAGGCGGTACATAATTTAGCTCACACTCCTCTTATTGTTATTAACACCAAAATTATTGCCAATTGATATATATATATATATATAGTGAAAAGGTACATTTCTGTCGAATATAGCAAATAACTGTAAACGGATTAATACTTGTCCTATGGAACTTATTCATATATATGAAACGAGAATAAAAAAAAGTAGTCAAAAAAAAAATCCATCACTATTAAAGTGATAGATTTTTTTAATTATCGGCTAGATTTCGGATTAAATGCATCCTTCAAGCCTTCACCCACAAAATTAATTGAAAGAATCGTTAAAGCAATTGCTAAGCCTGGTGGAAGCCATATCCACCATTTATATTGTAAAACATCTGGGCTACGTGCTTCTTGAAGCATGTTACCCCAGCTCGGAGTTGTCATAGGAACACCAAAACCAAGGAAACTTAGGCCAGTTTCAACAACTATCATTACCGCCAATAAGAGTGTTGCTTGTACGATAATAATAGACATGATATTTGGAAATAAGTGCTTTCTAATAACTTTCGCTGGTGAACAACCAATTGATATTGCACTAAGAATATACTCATTTTCCTTTTCAGCTAATACTCGTCCTCGGACTATACGAGCCATACCTGTCCAGCTTAATAAACTAATAACAAAAATGAGAACAGCAATACCTGATTCAATAAAAATCGCTTTCAATACGATTACAAACGGTAAGAACGGAAATATTAGAACAAAATCCGTAAATCTCATAAGTACTGAATCAACCTTACCTCCGAAAAATCCAGAGGTAGCACCAATAATTGTACCGACAATAGTAAGGATTAGCGTAATTGAAAACGCGAGTAATAATGATGTCTTTCCTCCGTGAAGAACACGGTCAAATACTTCTCTCCCAGCTTTGTCAGTACCGAACCAATGCTCAGATGATGGTTCCTGACTAAGTTGACTTGTGTTGATAATATTCGTTTCTTCCATCGGTACCGTTAACGGTTCAGCTAACATACTTACAGTAGTAATAAATATCAAAAATACTAAGCTAATCATAGCTGGCTTATTACGTAAAAATTTTCGTCGAGCTATTGCCCACGGTGATTGATTTTTGGGACGTTTTGTTTGTGGTATAACAGAGTTTGCTTGATTTGACACTGATGGTTCCATCTTTTTCACCTCACTAACCTAAACGGATTCTCGGATCAACTATCCCATAAAGTAAATCCGCTAATAAATTACCAATTAACGCCATCATTGACAGTAGCATCGTGATTGCCATTAAAACTGAATAGTCTCGGCTATTCATCGACTCAAAAAACAAGTTACCAATGCCTGGATATGTGAAAATTGATTCAACAATGATTGCCCCACTTAATAAAGATGCGATATCAAAACCTAATAATGTTACGATCGGTATAAGAGAGTTGCGTAATATATGCTTATTATAAATAGTACTCTCTTTTGTACCTTTCGCTCTCGCTGTACGAACGTAATCTTTACGTGAGCTTTCGATAATATCATTTCGTAAAAATTGCGTATAACTAGCTGTAGACATTGCACCTAATACTAAAGCAGGTAAAATCGTATGCTTTAATTTACTCATATAATATTCCAGAGTCCCAGCTTCTACACCAGCACCGATACTACCAGTTGCCGGTACCCAGCCTAATTTAATAGCAAACACGTAAATAGCAACTAATGCCGCAACAAAACTTGGAATCGCTAAGGCAATATAATTATAGGTTGAGATAAAATAATCTCCTTTTTTATAAGGATATCTTCCTGCATGTCTCCCCATCAAAAATGACAAAACATAAGCAATTAGAAGTGCAGATATTGCGAGTAAGAGTGTGTTTGGAAAGCGAGAAAATACTAGCTCAGATACATCACGTTTATGAACAAATGAATCTCCGAAATCTCCTTGTAGAACGCCACTTATCCAACGAAAATATTGCTCGTGAATTGGGTCATTTAAACCCATTTTTTCACGCATCTCTGCAATATATTCAGGATCAGAATTGAGCGGATCAACTTTACCCGAAAGGGCATCCCCTGGCATTAGCTTAGCCAGGGTAAATACCACTACGGAGATAAGGAAAAGTAACGGAATCATTCCTAATAGTCTACGAATCGTATATTGTAGCATGTCGGATCTCCTTATCGTACAATTTCAAATAGATTTTATTACTCTGTTACATACCATTTTTCGAAATCGATTACGCCAAATGGTGTAACTGTTACGCCCTTTAAGCGCTTGTTAATTGCCCAAGCATTTTGACGTTGTTCAAAGAAAATGACAGGTAGCTCTTCGTTAACAAGCTTTTGCCATTCGTAATAAATCTCTTTGCGGTGCTCAAGTACATCTTTGCTTGGATCTTCTGGGAATTGGATACCAGCTTTAATTAGCTCGTCAGATTCTTCATTGTACCAACGCCACATGTTCCACTTATCAGTACTTAACCAAATACCTGACGGATCTGGATCTGTTGCAAGTCCCCAAGCACCATGGAATGTTTCTACAGACGGATCATCTGCTTCAATCGTATCATAGAATAAGTTGAAGTCTTTTAACGTACCACCGTTTAATTGAGCATCAAGTCCAACATTTTGCCATGCTTGTAGTACGTATTGAGCACGAATCTCAGACGTTTCAGCACCACTCATCGCGTCAAAGTTAATTGTAAACTTATTACCTTCTGGGTCTTCACGGAAGCCATCACCATCAACATCGACATAGCCAGCTTCATCTAACATTTCCATTGCTTTATCTGGATCATAATCATATGTGTTAATTTGATCATCAGGAATCTTTGCCCAAGAAACAGATGGGAATGGAACATTTAATGGTTTTCCTAGCCCATTTCTAAAGCTATCGACAAATTCTTGTCGATTAATTGCATGCGCCATTGCATGACGTAACGTTTTGTTTTGGAATTTCGGATTGTCACTTACTACTACGTTGTTTTCAGTATCGTAGTAACCCATATCAAAAGCGATATAGCTGTATGATAAAGCGTCTACTACTTCATTTTCAAGATTCGGTAACTCTTTAACAATTTGCCATTGGTCAGAAAGTGCTTCCATAATATCAATCTCGCCGCTTTCAAGTAAACCTGATGATAATGCACCATCAACTACTTTATAAACAACACCATCAAGGTATGGTTTACCATTCCAGTAATCATCATTACGTTCTAATTCAACCATTTCACCAGGAACGATGTTTTTCACTTTGAATGGACCAACACCGATTGGGTTTACACGTACTTGATCAGAATCAGGTACTTCCTTCGAAGAAATATCTCCGTAATAATGTTTTGGTTCAGGATATACCCAAATGTTATCAATTAAGTTAACAGATGGTTCTGTTACTTTTACTTGAATTGTATAGTCATCTACTACTGTAATACCTGAAATCGTGTCAGCCTCACCTGCTTGGTATTCCGCTGCACCTTCAATCATTGCTACGTTTGAGAAACGAGCTCCTTCATAAGTAGGGTCAGCAATTAAGTACCAAGCATATTCCATATCCTCAACAGTTAGCTCTTCGCCATCATGCCATTTAACACCTTGCTTTAAATTAAACGTTAACGTCATGTTGTCTTCAGAAATCTCCCAATCTGCCAAGTTTGGAACAGTTTGTAAGTTTTCATCAGTCTTAACTAAAGCTTCATGCATGAATTGTAAAATCTCTGCATCATCAGTACCTTCATAATAAGCAAAAGATAATACACCTTTGAAAGGTTGGTTAAAACCGTATGTGATTGTTCCGCCTTCTTTAGGACCTTCTTCTTCTGTAACTTCAGTATCGTTTGAATCAGTTTCTTCTGTGTTATTATCATCTGCTGGAGCTGAAGCGTCATCCCCGCCGCCACAAGCAGCTAAGAACAATGCTAGCACAAGCATTAATGAAAACAGCCATAATGATTTTTTCATAGTTCTCCCCCTAATTAATCAGTTTTCGTTAATATAAGTGACATGCTACTTTATGACCTTTTTTCACCTCCTTCAAAACAGGCTTCACCTTCTGGCACTCCGGTTTAGCATGGGCACAGCGTGGATGGAAAGCACAGCCTTCAGGTGGATTTGCTGGACTAGGTACGTCCCCTTCTAAAATAATGCGCTCTTTTTTCTTCCTTGGATCAGGTTCCGGAATCGCAGATAACAGCGCTTGGGTATACGGATGTAAAGGCTCAGCATATAAGCTTTCTTTATCAGCAAGCTCTGCGATCCCACCTAGATACATAACACCAATTCTATCACTCATATGTTTCACTACACTTAAGTCATGTGCGATAAACAAATACGTTAAATCAAATTCATCTTGTAATTCTTTCAACAAGTTTAATACTTGTGACTGCACTGACACGTCAAGTGCGGACACAGGTTCATCGGCAATGATAAGCTTTGGGCGAAGTGCAAGCGCTCTAGCTATACCGACACGCTGTCTTTGTCCACCTGAAAATTCATGTGGATATTTATAGTATGCATCAGGAGGTAGCCCAACCTTCTTCAGCAAATCCAAGACATCTTCTTTTAAATCTTCCTCAGAAACTTTTTTGTAATTGCGAATAGGCTCTGATACCAAACTACCGACCATCATTGTAGGATTTAAGGAAGCATATGGATCTTGGAAAACCATTTGGAAGTCTTTACGCATCTGTCGTAGGGATGCACCTCTTAACTTCGTAATGTCTTGTCCATCAAAAATAATCTTGCCGTCTGTCGGTTCCAACAAACGTAATATCGTTCTACCTGTTGTTGATTTACCACATCCAGATTCTCCTACAAGCCCGAATGTTTCACCCTTCTTAATCTCAAAGGATACATCGTCAACTGCTTTAACATTACCTATCGTTCTACGTAAAATTCCACCTTTAATAGGATAGTAAGTTTTCAAATTTACTATCTCTAGTAAACTTTCTTTTTCTTCTAAAGTTGATTGTTGGCTCATTTACTCACCTTCACCCTTTCAGTAGGAAAGCTGTTTTCATATAACAAACAAGCTACCTCATGATTAACATTATCCTCTTTCAGCTGTGGTGTTAATTCTCTACATTCTGCCATTGCTTGTGGACAACGGTCAACAAATTTACAGCCAGTTTTCGGCATATTGACTAGGGAAGGTACAATTCCTTCAATAGAACTTAACTTTTCAACTTCCTCATCTAACTTAGGAATGGAACCCATTAATAGCTTCGTGTACGGGTGCTTCGGGTTGTAAAACAGTTCTTCTGCATTAGCTCTTTCAGCAATTCTACCTGCATACATAACTATTACTTCATCGCACATCTCTGCAACGACACCTAGATCATGCGTAATAAGAATGATTGACATATCATTTACTTCTTGAATTTCCTTAAGTAATTCAAGAATTTGGGCTTGTACAGTTACGTCGAGTGCAGTTGTAGGCTCATCAGCGATCAATAATTGTGGCTGACAAGCGATAGCCATTGCTATCATTACCCTTTGTCTCATTCCACCTGAAAGCTGGTGAGGATATTCTTCGACAATTTGCTCAGGTCTGGAAATTCCGACACTTTTTAATAAAGAAACACTTTTCAAGCGCGCTTCACGTTTAGAAATATTCATATGGTTAAAAAGTACTTCTTCAAGTTGAAAGCCGATTGTGAAAACTGGATTTAGTGCAGTCATCGGCTCTTGGAAAATCATAGAAATATCTTTTCCGCGAATTGTATTCATCTCATTATCATCTAAATCTTGCAATTCCTTACCTTTAAAATCAACTTGTCCACTTCTAATTTCTCCGTTGTGCTTTGGTAACAGTTTCATGATGGAAAGTGACATAACACTTTTTCCACATCCTGATTCTCCAACAATTCCGACAATTTGCTTCGGCTTTACTGAGAATGACACATTATCAACGGCATTGTGGTATTCACCATCAATTTTAAAGGCTGTTTCTAAATTGCTCACCTTTAATAAAGGTGTTTCAGCGTTTTGACGAGAATTTGAACTCATAGTACACCTCTAATTAGTAATATATTTAATATGAATTTTTAAACATAATATTATAATAAAATATATTACAGATTCTTTACAAAATCAATATATTTTTTAAAGTTACAATATTTTCAAAATATAAAAAAAAGAAAAGGAGCTAGTATACTAGATTTTCTACTACTCCTCTTTAAGCATTTATAATGATTAAAAGTCTGAATATTTAACGATGTCATTACTTTGGAAAGATAACAAAGTCTTTATCGCATCACCTTGATGATCTATACACGATTTCACTAATTGATATCCAACATTATAGCCTACCATTTTTGGAAAAAGTCCATGACCATATAGAAGCTGATCATGAATCCGGTGACCTCTTAGCACATTCCTTTTCGGTTTTATTATTTTATTCCAATAATATTGAGCTTCATCCTGAGAGTAATAATTCGTCCATGCAGCAGCATATTTGTCCCCAAGTCTTTCCCTAACAGCATTTTCAGCGAGCCCCTCTAAGATAATCGTATCCAATAGAGTATAACTGTCATCATTTTTTTTGTACTTTAATAACCTACAAACATGATTATATTCATGTGTAAATAAAGCACGAATTTCATTTTTCTCATTTTGTGGAGAGACGAATAAAAATAGCTTATCTTTAAAAGCAACACCAGATTTACCATTGTATTCGCGCAAGCCAGGATTTGATGAATCGGCTGGAAAAATGATGATCGGGACATCTTCACCCACCCATTCTTTTTGTAAAAGTTGATGCTCTTTTTTTACAATTTCCCATACTTTATTCTCCTTGAGCTCATGTATACATTCCTTACCATTCCTTGAGGGACGATACATTCCAAAGGAACGAAGATATGAATAGATAGACCTCTCAGATGTTCCTCCAAATAATTTTACTAATTTTTTACACAGTTTATATGGTTCGTCGTACCATTGATCCAACCAATCATAAGTAGATATTACAGGCATCTTTTTCACCCTTTTATTGTATGATTAATATCAACAATATGCGCTGTTTTCGCATTAATTGATGTATCTCGTACGAAGAATAAATAGTCTTAGAAACTATTATTCGTGCCATCCTTTCTTCTTTATGAGATGAATGTTGTAAAATCATCAGCTTGTTAACTTTTTTTAAAAGGCTGTTTTCGCATTGGTTGTTCTTTTACGTATTAAGAAATAAACACGTAATACACAACTAGAGTTCGTGACACCTTTTCTTCTGTACAACGATGATTAACATATAAAACTTCTTTTTATGGCACTAATTTGGTAACTATGGCTACAAACTATACGAAAAGAGCCTAATCATGTTATTAATCACTTCTTAAAGAAGAATACAGTTTTCTTTTTATCTTATGAAAAAATGTTAATGTGAGTGCATAGGCCATATAAGCACAAAAAACTGGCATATAAAAATAGCCAGTTTTTTGGGTGATCATATTATTATTCATAATTTTTAAAGACTAATACTGCGTTATGACCCCCGAAACCTAATGAGTTACTTAACGCTACAGATACTTCCTGTTTTCTAGCTTCATTCGGAACGTAATCAAGGTCGCAATCAGGGTCAGGAGTTTCCAAGTTAATAGTCGGAGGAATGATTCCTTCCTTAATCGATAAGACTGAGAATATTGCTTCTATCCCACCGGCAGCACCTAGCAGGTGGCCTGTCATGGATTTCGTTGAGCTAATTGGTAGTTTTTCGGCATACGAACCAAACACTTCTTTAATCGCCATTGTTTCAAATTTTTCATTGTATTGTGTGCTCGTACCGTGAGCATTAATATAATCAATTTGTTCTGGTGTAAGGTCAGCATCCTCAATTGCTTGCCTCATTGCGCGAACCCCACCTTCTCCACCAGGTGCAGGCGCTGTAATATGATAGGCATCTCCAGTAGAACCGTAACCGACTACTTCTGCATAAATTTTTGCCCCTCTTGCTTTCGCAAACTCTAGCTCCTCTAGGACAATGATTCCAGCTCCTTCACCCATTACGAATCCATCTCGATTTTTATCAAAAGGACGGCTCGCTGTATCTGGATCAGGATTTGTTGACAACGCCGTATTAGCACAAAATCCAGCCATGGACATTTTCGTAATTGGTGCTTCCGCTCCACCTGAAACCATTACATCCGCATCTCCTCGCTGGATGACTTTAAATGCATCACCGATAGAATTCGTCCCAGTAGCACATGCTGTGACAGTACAAGAATTTATCCCTTTGGCACCAAGAGCAATTGACACTTGACCTGCTGCCATATCAGGGATAATCATCGGTACAAAAAACGGACTCACACGACGATAGCCTCGTTTTTGAAATGTTTCAAATTGATTTTCAAATGTTTCCATACCACCTATCCCAGATCCGATCCAGACACCAACTCTTGGAGCAATATCATCTGTGATTGTTAGGCTGGCATCTTCTACTGCCATCAAAGATGCAGCTAACGCAAATTGCGTAAAACGATCCATTTTTCGTGCATCTTTCTTTTCCATAAAATCTTCAGGGTTAAAGTCTGTTGCTTCACCTGCTACCTTAGCAGGATAATCATCTGGGTTCACACGCGTAACAGTTCCAATACCCGAAACACCTTTTATTAAATTTTCCCATGTTGCTTCCACTGATGATCCAAGAGGTGTAACAGCACCTAAACCTGTAATAACAACTCTACGTTTATTCATTGTAAGCATCTCCTTTGTCCATTTATACATGAATTACTCAACATATATTTTAAATAATTAAATTTTTGTTATTTCCCCCAACGGAAAGCAATAGCTCCCCAAGTTAAACCTCCGCCAAAGCCGACCATGACGAGCAAATCATCATCTTTGATCTTACCAGCCTCTAGCTCTTCAACGATGGAAATTGGGATTGAAGCAGCTGAAGTATTCCCATATTTATGCACTGTTTTTGACATTTTTTCTTCTGGTAGTTCGAGCCTGGTTCTCGCTGATTCCATAATACGAATATTCGCTTGATGAGGAATGAGAAAGTCAACATCTTCTTTCGTTAATCCAGCTTTTTCCAATACATTGACACTAGACTCACCCATTTGCCTTACTGCAAATTTAAAGACTTCACGTCCGTTCATAATGATATATTCATCTTGGTATAAATGGTTTGCACCGGTTCCATCCGCTCCTAGTTCAAAAGAAAGTAAGCCTCTACCTTCTGAAACAGGCCCCATAACGACGGCACCAGCCCCATCCCCAAATAAGACAGCCGTATTGCGATCTTCCCAGTTAGTAATCTTAGACAATTTTTCAACACCAATGACTAACACATGCTTATAAGTCCCTGTAGATATAAATTGTTTGGCGGTTACCATGCCATACATGAACCCAGCACAAGCAGCACTTATATCCATAGCGTTCGCTTTACTTGCTCCTAACCTCTCCTGAATTCTGCATGCTACTGATGGAAATGGCTGATCTGGTGTCACTGTAGCAACTAAAATCATATCTACTTCATCAGCTGTGATTTCCGCATCTTTTAACGCTTTTTCTGCAGCAAAAAACGCCATGTCTGACGTATCAATATCATCATTGGCAATTCTACGTTCCTCTATCCCTGTACGTGTACGAATCCACTCATCAGATGTATCCATCATCTTTTCCAAATCAGCGTTTGTCAACACACGTTCGGGTAAGTATCGACCAATTCCTAAAATACCTGCATTCATATGCTAATCTCCTTTTTATTAATGGCTTTTTCGCATCGATTGGTGTTTTTGCACTAAGACAAAAACACGTATACAAGAAACAATCGTGGTATCTTTTCTTCAAGACTATGGCATTCATACAAAAACTCATTTAGCTTTTACAATTTTGTAAAGATAGCAACAAGATTTATGAAAAGAGCCCTTATTAATAGTAAATATTATTACTTGGTACTAATTTTACTCCATATTGTTCCCTTTTAGCAACTTTATTGTCTCAAAAAAATGGACGTTCACCTAAGTATCATTATGATATCCGTCTACGAAATTTGTTTTAATAAAACATATGCTATAAGTAAGGTGATTTTCGCATACATTGTGGTTTTCGTATTAAGATCTTAAAAATATTTCCAAATAATTTGCGCGAAACCACTCCTAAGTTCAGGTTAGCTCCTAATTTAACTATGTTAAATTAGGAATAATAGCAGCAACAGTTATGAAATGATCCACGAGTATTAAAGCACATGAAGTGGGGTGATACTATGGAAAAAGAAGAACAACATTCGAGGGGTGCTGAAACAAGACCGGTTGATCCTTTTTCAAGGTCTTTATTCGGCCCACCAAGAGACAGAAACAGACAAACTCAAAATTTCGGAGAACAACAACCAAGTGTCAATCAGACACCACCACAACAAAATGATGAAATAGACTATGTGAAAATAATGGAACAATTGAATGATATTTATAACTCATATAATCAACTTAAACCAATGATGAAAGAGCTCACTCCGTTATTTAACTTTTTTAAAAAATCAAAAAAATGATTCAAGACTTACGAAGCTACCGCCTTTCATGAAAGAGACTATTTACTTATTACTAAAACACCAGCAGTTTTACTCTCACATTTACACTTTTAATTATTCAATTTGATTAGGTAGCTTCCCCGTATCTTTATAAATCTGAATGTAGCTATTTATTTTTTTCTGATAAGCTTGATCTATCTTTGGGCTAAAAACCCCCATGGTAATAACTTCATCCTGAAAATCGAAATATAAATTTCCTGATTCAAGCGTTCCATTGTTATACCTTTCCGCAACAAGTTCATATAATTTATCAACGTTTTGAACCGTACTCGTTAACACCGTTGCCTGTCCTAAATCTGATTGATCTGATACGTAACCAATTGCATAAAGGCCATTTTCTTTCAGCCTCTCAATAACAGGAACATTAAACCCATCACCAGCAGGATAGACAACATCAACACCTTCACTAATCATTCTATCGACAACTTGTAATGCTAAGTCAATATCATTCCAATTTTGCACATATTCAACTTTTACCTCAACTTCATCGTTCGTTTGAAATAGTGCACCTTCAAAAAAACCATCTACCTCTGGCTGCCAATCAAACGCAGCTATAACCCCAACCTTATTGGACTGAGTCATTTTTCCAGCTACCATACCACCAAAAAAACCCATCGCATTTGCTTCAAAATTAAGGCTCGTTATATTTTCAATAACTGCATCACCATTAAAATATATAAAATGTATATTTGGGTATTGAGGAGCTATTTTATTAAAGTATTCCACATATTCATTCCCATGACCAAATATTAGATTTACGCCTTTGGCACTGAGGTCCTCAACTGCAACCTTTACAACAGCTTCGTTATTCATTCCTTCTTTTAAAAAAACATCTACATTAAAGTTAGACTGAATCTTTAACATCCCTTTATAACCCTTAGTCCCCCATACTTGATCATTAACTGTATCAGGTACGAGAAGACCAACATTGTTGATTTTATTGCCCTCTGAATTCTCACATCCTGCAATCATGAAAATATAAAGGAAAATGATTACTGTTAACAGCTTAGGCATTTACAGCAACTCCTTTAGCGACATAGGTGTAGTACTATTTATTCACTTCTATGTAACTAGTATAAAAGCTTGAATTTATTTTACTTGATTACTATGAAAATTGATCATAGCTAACTCTTATTTTACCTTGACGTTTGCTCATTTGTAAAAGGGGAATTTTTTTACAATTACTAAATCAAATGTTTCATTATTTTTTTTGTGTGTGCTATCTGCTTCTTAATTCCTTCATCTATTGTTGTTTGTGGATAAAAATTCAATAATTTCCTTACCTTTGTCGTATCTATGATTGGGTATTTATACTCATTTCTAAAAGATGATTCTTGTTCATAAATTAACTTATAACCATTAAACCATTCACTTTCATTACCACTAGCAAAATGTATGATTTCGTTTGATAAATTATTTGACCCAAGAACATATAAACTATTTAATAAATCACGAATATATAAAACATCACTTGTGTCCTCGTTTATAATGGGGTGATCAGAGTGGAGATCAGTAGTTACAATCCCATGCTGAAACGCCATTTCCATAGGTTGCCACGGTCCATATAGCGTTGGTAAACGGACAATAATGTATGGAAATTCTAGATCATTTTCTTTGTTCATCACTAATATTTCTTCTCGATGGTGTAAAAATCCGTTCAATGATTTAGGTGTTGGTTCTGTTTCTTCATTAATTACTTGCTCATTACGATTAAACATATCAAGTGTAGATACGAGGATTAATTTACATTTGCGCTGAGCACAAAAATTAATTACTTTCGTTAATAAAGTGAGTGACTTCTCTATATACTTTTGGTGATAAAATTCACTTTTTATATGAATCGTAGGATCAAACAAGCAATAATATATCGCGGAGCTTGTGTCGATATCGCCCTTGTGAATGAAAGGTGAACCCTCTTCAAGCTCAAGTAAATGAAAATTAGCATTTCTACCCAGGTGCAACATTTTTTGTTCAATAAATTTATCACGCTTTTCAATTAAAGGGTTTCTTACACCAAATACTTCCATCCCTTCTTCCAGAAGGTAACAACTAAGATTGTATCCAACAAAACCCATCGTACCAAATACCATCGCCTGCTCCAATCTTTCCCCTCCTCCTGCCATTTCCTCATTAATTTGATTTCACTAAACAGCATCAATTGTTACGCAATTGTTAAAAAGCCTTTTCATACAAAGGTTTATATAGTCTATACAAAAATGTTTCTTGCCTTTTTTCTTCTATTTAAAATAACCACTTATAAATCCACTTTGCAATTTTAACTTAATAAACGAAGCAGCGAAGTTTATTTAAATAACCACTCTAAGCAAATCTTATGTTAATGCTGTTTTCGCATTGATTGTTGGTGTTCGTTATAAGATAATAGCACTTTTACATCTAGCGTTCGTGGCATTTTATCTATTTTACATTTATTGAGCTATCAAAAAACTCATCCCCTACATGAAACAATAAAGTTTCCTGTATTAAAGAACCTTTTCATTCTCTCTATAAAACCGTATGATAGATTGAGCAATGCTATTACGCTTTTCTTGTAAGTGATAAGCAAGTGTAATTGGAGCACTCATACTTTTTCTTAATTTCTCATACTTTCTACTATGGATCATTGGATTATAATAATAGTTGTCTACTGACTGCCATATTTTAATATTTGTACTATTATTTTTATACTCTTGTTTAAGGTTCATTAAATGAACTTCTGCATTTTTATCATCAATATCATGTGCTGCTGCAAATTCTTTTAAAAAACGTTTGTAAAAAAATTTGTTGTCTTTTTCCGCATTTGCCTGTGCAATTAAATCAATACATGGGTTTAATAAAACCGTAGAACGAATTTTAGCTGCATCATCCTCCATTAATTGCAAAGCTACTAAAGCTCCCATCCCTTCTGCTAAAACATGAATACGTTTATTTAAAATCTCTTTACGCATAATTATGTGATACAACCTTTTTGCTAACAATAGTGCTTTTGGACTTCCCCAGTGTTCATTATATAAGTTGGAATAAAACACCGTATATCCATTGTTAGAAAATGAATCTAATAACAAACTTCTACCCATATTTTGCATCCAAAAACTCGTCTGTTGATCTACATAATGGTTTTTATCACCTATCACAAATACACCAAAACCATTCGGTTTATATGGAATATGGACAACGTTCCATTCTTTATCTAATTGTAGAAAGCGTTTTAGTTCTTCCATAGCTCCCCCGCCTCACACTAATCAAGCTGTTATTCATTCTTTACAATGTATGATTGTATTTACAAAAATGTAAGTCGTAACATCTATTTATTCTATATAATATTTATGATATGATTAACTTAAAATGCATAATAGTGGGGTGATAATATTGCGTTATTTTTGGACTTTTTTCTGGACATTTTTATTAGTACATATGGCTACTTATGTAGGCAGCTCAATGCTTGGTGCTGTATATAGCTTTACAACAGGTACCGTATTAGCTGTTGCATTTACCCTTTTTGTATATATCATTGGGGAAGCACTTCCAATCGAGCCTACTGAAAACCATTAGAGAAATTCGATTTCGTGAAAAACTTCGGAATCGATTGAATATTTAGGGCTTTTTTCGAACGTTAATTATATACGTGCTTAACTCTTATAACATAAAGCAACAATTAATGCGAAAACAGCCCTATTTAGTAAATAAAAAAGGCTTGGGATTAACCCAAGTCTTTTTTATTTTTTTCTTTTCTAAAGGCTCTTTTCATAATTTTTGTTCATACTTTAGCAAAAATAGAAGAAAAGAAACCTTGTATTCTGGATTATGTTTTAATATGAAAACAGTGTTTCTATATGTCCATCAATTTACTCGGTAAAAATGAGTTACAAAATCTAACTAACCTATAAATAATTTTAGATACGTTTACAAATTCTCACTCACTACTGATGTTGATTTGTCCATTTTTTGCATCAATTTTCACATGATCATGATCGTTTATATGACCGGCAATGATTTCTTTTGCCATTAGTGTTTCTACATGTTTCTGAATAAACCTTTTTAACGGTCTCGCTCCGTATACTGGATCGAAGCCTGATAATCCTATATACTGTTTTGCTTCCGCTGTAACTGAAATTGATATGTGCCTCTCTTTTAGTCGAACTTGCAGCTCGTTAATCAGTTTTTCAACAATTCGATTGATAGACGCTTGAGAAAGTGGTTTGAACAAAATGATATCATCAACTCGGTTAAGAAATTCCGGTCGGAAATGTCCTTTTAGTTGATCCAGAACTTGATTTTCAATAACATCGTTTATTTGCCCAATCTCATCCATCCCATCTAACAGAAACTGTGAACCTATATTTGAGGTCATTATTATTATTGTATTTTTAAAATCAACTGTTCGACCTTGTGAATCTGTAATCCGTCCGTCATCTAAAATTTGTAACAATATATTGAATACTTCTGGGTGTGCTTTTTCAATTTCATCTAACAATACTACTGAATAAGGCTTCCTACGAATCGCCTCAGTTAATTGGCCCCCTTCTTCATACCCAACATAACCTGGAGGTGCACCAATAAGTCTCGAAATTGCATGCTTTTCCATATACTCAGACATATCAATTCTGACCATCTGTTCTTCACTGTCAAATAATGCTTCAGCCAATGCTTTTGCAAGCTCTGTTTTTCCTACGCCAGTTGGACCTAAAAAAATAAATGAGCCGATCGGTTTATTTGGATCTTTTATTCCTGCTCTTGCCCTTAGTACTGCATCAGCAACCAGTTCAATTGCCTTATCCTGACCAATGACCCTTTTCCCTAATATGCCAGCAAGTCTCAGTAACTTTTCCCTTTCACCTTCAACAAGCTTTGTTACTGGAATACCCGTCCACTTGCCTACAATATTTGCTATTTCTTCTTCTGTTACTTCTTCCCGTAATAAACGATTCTCTGGTTGTTGGTCATTTAACTGCTGCTCTAGTAATTTATATTCCTTTTCTAATTGTGGGATTAGTCCATGTCGTAGCTCTGCAGCTTTGTTTAAATCATAATTATTTTCAGCTTCTTCAAGATCTCTTTTTGCTTTTTCAATTCGTTCTCGTAACAACTGAATATTTTGCAACCCTTCTTTTTCAAGTTGCCACTTGCCTTTCATAGCTGCAGCTTTCTCTTTTAAATCTGACAGCTCTTTTACTAAAATCTCAAGGCGGTTTTTACTAACGATATCCGTTTCTTTTCTTAAAGCGGCTTCTTCAATTTCAAGTTGCATCATTCTTCGAGTGACTTCATCTAATTCAGCAGGTAAAGAATCAATTTCTGTTCTTATTTTTGCACAAGCTTCATCGATAAGATCAATTGCTTTATCTGGTAAAAAGCGTTCAGATATATACCGATCAGATAATGTTGCAGCAGCAACAATTGCTCTATCATGAATATTCACCCCATGATGAATCTCAAAACGTTCCTTCAATCCTCTTAATATGGAAATGGTATCTTCTACTGTAGGTTCATTAACAAGTACTTGCTGAAAACGACGCTCTAACGCAGGGTCTTTTTCAATATACTGGCGATGCTCGTCAAGCGTTGTAGCACCAATACAATGGAGTTCACCTCTAGCTAACATCGGCTTAAGCATATTCCCTGCATCCATTGCCCCTTCTGTTTTCCCTGCACCAACAATCGTGTGCAATTCATCTATAAACAACAGAATCCTACCATCGCTTTTTTTCACTTCTTGTAATACAGCCTTTAATCTTTCTTCAAATTCTCCACGAAACTTTGCACCTGCTACAAGCGAGCTCATATCTAATGTAAAAATAGTTTTATCCTTCAAACCTTCTGGAACATCTTTACGAACGATACGTTGCGCAAGACCTTCAACAATCGCTGTTTTCCCAACACCTGGCTCTCCGATTAAGACTGGATTATTCTTTGTTTTTCTAGATAAAATTCTAATAACTCTTCGAATTTCACTATCACGACCAATTACCGGATCAACTTTCCCTAAGCGCACTTCAGCAACGAGATCACGCCCATATTTTTTTAAAGCTTCATAAGTAACCTCTGGGTTTTGACTTGTCACTCTTTGGTTCCCCCTTATCTCAGCTAAAACCTTTAATAATGAATCTCGAGTAACACGGTGTTGTATGAACAGATCCTTCATTTCTGATGATGCCTTTTTGTTTACGATAGCTAATAACAGATGTTCAATAGAAATATATTCATCTTTAAAAAAATCAGCTTCCTCTTTTGCATATATAAAAAGCTGTTGTAACTGGTGAGTTATATATACTTTACCAGCCTCAACCCCTGCTCCAATTATTTGAGGTTTCTTATGTAACAGTTCTTCTACTTGCTGTTTAATAAGTTGGATTTTAATATCTAAGTGTTGAAAAATCGTCTTTACTAGCCCATCTTCTTCATTTAAAAGTGTATACAATAGGTGAACAACATCTACCTCCTGATGATGGTTTTTAATAGCTAATGTTTGGGATGACATAACAGCCTCTTGTAGCTTTTGCGTCATATTATTTAGCTCCATCCAAATCCCCCCAAAAAAGTAGTTTGACTTTTTTTGACCTTTAATCATATTATATATGGATTCTTGTGGAAATAAAAGTATATAGCAAAAAATCTCCTTTAACATAGACGTTACAAATGTTGATTGTGTAGTCTAGTTAAAGGAGATAGTATGATATTCACACTGGTTTCTTTCGTACAGATTGTTGCTACAAGTATTAACATATGATGAATTTTTTACTTTTTTAAAATTTTGGGGCTCGGACAAAGCCCCAGCTTACTTTACATGATTAATTTACGAATAGAACCTTCGGATTTTATCAGTATTTAAGGTTTTCTTTTGTATGTCCAATGTCTATTATGATTTGATGTTTCTGGGAATGGATCTCCTGCTTTTAATCTAATCTTCTTTGGATTTTTCACATTATCCCCTGTCTCCCCTACTTCAACGTATTCTCCATTATTCGGAGCTCTTTGCCCTGATCTAAAGCGATGACTTTGTCCCATCTTTCTCACTCCTTAAAACAATTTATCTCAGCAAGAGCATGAAAAGACTTTGGAAAGTTCCTTTTTTCTCATTCACACTCTTTTCCACATGCAGTATTACTATTTCCTTTTAACTACAATTTCATGTTTTCTACATATCATTTTAAAAGAATATTTCTTATTTCATGTGAATACATCTTTTATGTGACGAGCTTTTTAATTTACACAAGACCTTCTCTTGAAACTAAAAATTAGACAGTATGTGCATCATTTTCTGAAAAAATGCTATGAAAGCTAATTTACAAAGCGTTTATTGGCTATATAAGAAAATAATTACTATGTAAAACGAAAGCAGCTCATTAAAACAACAATCTTTGTAAGAACAGCCTTTACATAGAAATTAACTCTTTACAGCCATACAGAAAGTATAGTTAAATGAATAAATAGTAGCATCAATATTGGAGGATTTTATACGTGGATTCATTTGAAAAAATATTTCTCTTACTTAAATATTTATTGTTAGGAATATTCCAAGGGTTCACAGAACCAATTCCTATTTCATCAAGCGGCCATTTATTTTTAGCAGAGACTATTTTTGGAATAAAAACTGAAGATATGTCATTCGCATTACTTGTCAATACAGCATCTCTTATCGCAGTCCTACTCATCTATAGAGAAGATTTGATTCGTTTAACAACTAATGGCATTGCATATGTTATAAAAAAAGATGAAAGTGCAAAATCAGATTTTCGTTTTATCATTTATTTAATTATCGGAACAATTCCTGCTGGAGTCATTGGTGTATTATTTGATGATTTCATTTCTTATCATTTGAAGAAAATTTATGTTCTTGGAATTGCTTTATTAATTACTGGTATCGCACTATGGGCGATTCGTAATTTACGCGGGAGAAAAAATGATGCTGAGCTTACACTTAGAGATTCCATTATTGTAGGGTTTGCCCAAGCTGTTGCACTCATTCCTGGAATTAGCCGATCTGGAGCAACGATTGTTGCTGCTATGTTACTCGGCATGAAGCAAGAAACTGCGTTACGTTTTTCTTTCTTATTATATATTCCAGTCAGTGCAGGTGGGATGGTATTAGGCTTTACAGATATTTTAACTGACGAGAATTTAAAAACATTAGCCATACCATATACAGTTGCCTTCTTTGCTTCACTATTTGCTTCTTACTTTTCTTTAAAGTGGTTTATGGGCATCATGGCAAGAGGAAACTTGAAATATTTTGCAATATATTGCTTTATCGTAGGAACGCTCGTAACAATTTATGCGTTATTTTAGGCTCACACGCTGAAATTATAACTAACAATAAAGAGTGTAAAGAAAAACTCCCTTTATAAATTTATAAAAGGGAGTTTTTTACTACGATGTTTATGTTAACTAACTAACTGAGTATCTCTTGCAATAATGCTTTTTGAACGTGTAAACGATTCGCAGCCTGTTCAAATACTACAGAGTGATTGCCATCTATAATTTCAGCAGTAACTTCTTCACCTCTATGTGCAGGTAGACAATGTAAAAATTTAAAGTTAGACTTAGCTTTCTTGATTAAATTTTCATTCACCTGAAATTGTTGAAACACTTGTAACCGCTCTGCCTGCTCCTTTTCTTGGCCCATACTTGCCCACACATCAGTGTAAACAAAATCAGCCATTTCTATAGCATGATATGGATCATGAGAAATGTCAATCGAAGCCCCGCTTTCTTTAGCAAATTGAGAAGCTAGTTTAAAAATTTCACTATCAGGTTCATATCCTTTAGGGCAAGCTATGAAACAATCTAAACCTACTTTAGCCGATGCTATCATTAATGAATGGGCCACATTATTCCCGTCTCCAACGTAAACTAGTTTAACACCTTCAAAAGTTTTGTTCGTTTCATAGATTGTTAATAAGTCAGCTAATGCTTGACATGGGTGAAATTGATCTGTAAGACCATTAATGACAGGAATTTTAGCATGTAACGCTAATTCTTCAACTGTGCTATGAGCAAACGTTCTAATCATAATGGCATCTGCATATTGTGATAATACTTTTGCGGTATCTGCTATTGTTTCTCCTCTACCTAATTGTAAATCATTACTATTCAAAAATAGCGCGTGACCACCTAATTGCGTCATCCCTACTTCAAACGACACACGCGTTCGTGTTGAAGGCTTGTCAAATATCATAGCTAATGTTTGACCATCTAGTACCTTACTATGCTTTCCGCTTTTACTTGCCTTCTTCAAATATAATGCAGTGTTTAATAAATACATGATTTCGTCGATATTCAATTCACTTAGTGTCAGCAAATCCATACCCTTTAATTGAATATTGGTCTTCACTTTTGGTAGAGCTGCCATTATATCACCACTTCCTGCGTTAATTTAGATTTTTCTTGCCACTCTTGTATCGAATGCATCGTAAATTTCTTGTGAGAAATTGCTGTGAAAAACGCTTTCACTGTCTCATATTGAGTGAATACTTGTTTATTATGAGCGATAGATTTTATGCGATTAGTCAATGCTTTTTTTCCTTCATTTATACTAATCACTGCTAATGCTTCTTTTTTCTTCAGCCAAACATCAATATTTACATCTTCTACTGCTATTAAACCAGCTGCTTCAATCTCGTGATATAGCGTGTCCTTTAATTCATCTTGTTCGTCATCAAGGTCAATAAATATTTCATTACTTCCTTCGTTTGACTGAAGATAAGAATGAAATGTCTTTGCGAGTGCTTCATTTATCGTTAACGCAATGCTAATCCCTTCTCCAGTAGCTTTCATTTCTGGTCCAACAGTCGGGTCGACCCCATTCAACTTGTTTATGGAAAAAACAGGGGATTTCACAGTGTAATACGGTTGATTCTCTAGTAACCCTTTGTTGCCATACAGTTGATCTAATGTATATTTCCCAAGCAATAATTTTGTCGCAATTTGTATAATAGGTATATTTGTTACCTTACTCACAATAGGAACTGTTCTACTAGCCCTTGGATTAACTTCAAGTACAAAAACATCACCTTTGTTTATGACGAATTGAATATTCATCACACCTGTGAAAGATAGCTTTTGAGCAATTCTTTCCGTATAGGCAACAATTTTGTCTCTTTCTTCTTCTGTTAAACTATATGCTGGTAAAACAGCATAACTGTCACCTGAATGAACTCCTGCTCGTTCAATATGTTCAATGATCGTTGGAATGACTATATTTTTCCCATCCGATAACACGTCAATCTCCACTTCTTTGTCAGGGATAAAGGCGTCTATTAATACCGGGTACATTCTCTGTGTTTGTTTATTCATATATTTTTTTAATTCCTGCTCTGATGAATACGTGACCATGCCCTTCCCACCAATAACGTATGAAGGTCTCAGTAAAATCGGATAACCCATTTCACGCGCTTTCTCTAATATGTCATACTCATTTAACGCTATTTTGCCAGGTACATGTGGTACATCAATTTCCGATAGAAGCTTGTAAAAAAGACCTCTGTCTTCTAACAGGTTTACACTATGATGGGAGGTTCCAACAATTTCAACACCATAATTTTCTAACTTTTGAACAAGATTAATTGCAGTTTGACCACCAAACTGAACGATTACTTTTTCGACACCTTCTGCTTCTATAACATTTAATACATCTTCAAAGATCAATGGCTCAAAATATAAACGATCTGCTGTTTCATAATCCGTGCTTACAGTTTCTGGGTTATTGTTTATCAAAATCGTTTCATACCCTTCTTGTTGTAAGGCAAAACAAGCATGAACTGAACTATAATCAAACTCGATTCCTTGACCAATCCGTATAGGACCAGAACCAATAATGAGTACCTTTTCTTTTGAAGAAGCTGCTAGTTCGTTTTCTCCAAAATAGCTAGAATAATAATAGGCTGTTTTCGTCTTAAATTCAGCTGCACAAGTATCTACTATTTTATAAGAAGGAACAATTCCTAACGCCTTTCTTTTACTTCTTACATCAAGCTCATTGACATTCCATAACAAAGCGATGTACTCATCTGAAAAGCCTTTTTCTTTCATCTGTTGCATTTCTTCTTTTGTAACACTATTTAATGACAATTGTTTTATTTTCTGTTCAAAGTCAATTAGTTGCGAAAATATATGCAAAAAGAAATAATTAATCTTCGTATGCTCAAATATAACATCGACTGAAATTTCCCTGCGTAATAATTCAAGAATTACGAATAACCTTCTATCATCAGCTTCCTTTAGAAGTTTCAGGAGGGATTCTGTAGCAAATTCACATAGCTCTTTTAACAACAATCCGATGCTTTCAAGTTCAAGTGATTGAATTGCTTTTTGAATGGCCCTTTCAATATTCCGGTCAAGTGCCATGACTTCTCCTGTTGCCTTCATTTGTGTACCTAATGTCCGATCCGCAGCCGGAAATTTATCAAACGGCCATCTCGGGATTTTAACCACAGTGTAATCTAAACTTGGTTCGAAGCTTGCAAAAGTATAACCAGTTACTGGATTGGTTAATTCTGCTAATGAATAGCCAACTGCGAGTTTAGCGGCTATTTTTGCAATTGGATAACCTGTAGCTTTTGATGCTAATGCAGATGAACGACTTACTCTTGGATTAACTTCTATTAAATAATATTGCTTACTGTATGGATCAAGTGCAAATTGAATATTGCACCCACCGATAATACCTAAAGCTGATATGATCTTTATAGATGCTGTTCTTAGCAATTGATATTCATTGTCAGAAATTGTTTGAGAAGGTGCAACAACGATTGAATCCCCTGTGTGTATTCCGACAGGATCAATATTTTCCATATTACAGATCGTAATACATGTTCCCGTTGAATCACGCATTACCTCATATTCTATTTCTTTAAAGCCAGCTACACTTTTCTCAATTAAACATTGAGAAATCGGGCTCGCTAATAACCCATTCGTTACGAATGACTTAAACTGTTCTTCATTGTAGGCGATACCACCACCTGTTCCTCCTAATGTATATGCAGGGCGTATAATTATGGGAAAATCTACTTTTGTTGCAAAACCTAGAGCACCTTCCAACGTTGTGACAATTTCACTTTCAGGAACTGGTTCATCTAGTTTTTTCATAAGTTCACGAAATTCTTCTCGATCCTCACCCTTTTTTATCGATTCAATTGAAGTGCCTAATAAGCGAACACTATATTTTTCTAATGCACCTTCTTCATATAATGAAAATGCAAGATTTAACCCAGTTTGACCACCTAGTGTTGCTAACAATCCATCTGGTCTTTCTTTAGCAATAATTTTTGTTACGCAGTCAACTGTTAATGGTTCAAAATAAACAACATCAGCATACAAATCATCTGTCATAATTGTTGCCGGATTGTTGTTAATTAAAATCACTCGGTACCCTTCTTCTTTTAATGCTTTACATCCTTGTGTGCCTGAGTAATCGAATTCTGCTGCCTGACCAATAATAATTGGACCTGACCCAATGACTAGGATGCTTTGAATTGTTGTATCTTTAGGCATACACTTTCTCACCCCTAACCGCACAAACACTATCTATAAATTCGTCAAAGACCCATTCACTTTCAACAGGCCCTGGATTAGCCTCAGGGTGGTATTGAACTGTTAATATAGGTAACGTTTTATGTGTTACACCTTCTATCGAACGATCATTTACATTGACAAAACGTGGTTGCAATGAAGTTTCACTGAGACTATGTTCATCCACAACATAACTATGATTTTGTGATGTCATAAAAACTTTATTATTTGTTAAATCACGCACTGGTTGATTAGCACCGCGATGACCAAAAGATAACTTTAATGTATCCGCTCCAAATGATAAGCAAACGAGCTGATGTCCTAAACAAATTGCTAAGGTCGGGTAATTAGATAATATTTTTTTTAATTCACTTTTGATGTTTTCAAGTGCCTTTGGGTCTCCTGGACCATTAGATAACAATATACCATCAGGTTGAATTTCAGTAATTGTGTTATAGTTTGTATAATATGGTACGATCGTTACCATACAGCCACGTTTTATCAATTGTTCAACAATTGATTGTTTGTATCCAAAGTCTATAACTACAATGTGTGGAAATCCCGTACCTAATGTTTGAATGTTCTTAGTAGATACTTCAGCAACAGCCAACTTTTCTTCATGTAAATGCTTTATTTTGCTAAAATGCGTATGCGGTATATGAGATATTTGTCCTAACATAGTGCCACTATCCCGAATTGTTTTGACGATGGCCCTCGTATCAATATGTGCAATTAATGGAACATTCCATTTCCTCAAATACTGTTCTAGTGTTTTCTCAGCTTCAAAATGATTTAATGATTCTTTCGCTTCGTACACGATTACTCCAGCAACATGTGGTTTGTTACTTTCAAAATCTACAGCGTTAATTCCATAGTTCCCTATTAAAGGATAAGTAAAAACAATAATTTGTCCTTTATACGAAGGATCAGTGAGAACCTCTTGGTATCCTGTCATTCCTGTAAAGAACACAACTTCACCAGATATATTAGTCGAAAGAGGTGATTTTATGTCCCCTTCGTAGACATTTCCATTCGTTAACGTTAAATATGCTTTCATGCTACACCTCTTTTTGTATTTTTATTTATTTTATTGAATTTTTATGCATTTTGGATTAAAAAAATAACCCGATAGTTATTTAGCTACCATTGTTATATCTGATACAACTTTACTAATGATATTTATTGCATAATTTATTTCATCATAGCTTACTGTAAGTGGTGGTAATAGCCGAATCACATGTGGACCTGCTGGTAATACAAGTAGTCCTTCCTCACGGACTTTCGATATAATATCTGTAACATTGATATTACAAGCAATCCCTATCATCAATCCTTCCCCGCGAATTTCTTCTATGAAGCTTACATCCTTACAAACATCACTCAGTTTATTCGTTAAATAGGCTGCTTTTTGTTCAACTTGCTGTAAAAAAACATCATCAAATATGATTTCTAATGTTGCTTTTGCTGCAGCGATAGCTATTGGGTTTCCACCAAATGTTGAACCGTGAGAGCCTGGACCAAATGTATTGATTAGATTCTCAGTCCCAATCATTGCACCGATGGGTAAACCACTTCCTAACCCCTTGGCAACAGTAATAATATGTGGTGAAATACCAAATTTTTGATATGCAAACTTAGATGCCGTTCTACCAACCCCTGTTTGTACTTCGTCAACAATAAGGAGTGCTCCATACTTGTTACATAATTCCTCAACCCTTAGTAAAAAATCACGCTCAGCTGGTACAACTCCACCTTCACCTTGAACAATTTCTAGCATAACGGCTGCTACATGACTATCAATCACTTTTTCTATCGCTTCGATATCATTAAATGGTAGATAAAGAAACTCTTCTAATAAAGGTCCAAATCCATCATGAACCTTATCCTGCCCTGTAGCCGTCATCGTAGCAAATGTTCTGCCGTGAAATGACTGTTTAAATGTAATTATTCTTGATCTATTCGTATGTTTTCTTGCTAGTTTAATTGCTGCCTCATTTGCTTCAGCACCACTGTTACAGAAGAAGACTGCTGAACCGTTACTATTTTCAACAAGTAGACGTGAGACTTCTTCCTGTGAGTCAACATGAAACAAATTTGAGACGTGCCAAAATGTTTGTAATTGTTTTTCTATTGCTTGTTGAACTTTTGGATGACGGTGACCTAGATTACATACGCCTATTCCAGACACAAAATCTAGATAACTTTTGCCCATTTCATCAGTGATATGTGAACCTTCAGCTGAAGCAACATGAATGTCCCAACGCTGATAAGTAGGAAATAATGTTTCTTTCGTCATTGTAAGCTACCTCCCAATTAGAAAAGCGCAAGCGACTGTATCATCCCCGACAAGCACTGGACACATTTCACATGAAGGCGTCTTTTTTCCTTCGGTTGAAATTGCGAAGTGGTCTCGAGGGATAGGTGCTAGAGCTAGATATAGATAACCCCTGTATAGCGAATGATTCTCTGCAAAAATATTATACTTTCCATTTATTAAACAAATTCTTATAATGCACTCTTTATTGATCAAGAGTTATAAAAAACTCTTACATTTTTCTTATTTTCGTTCCGTGCAACGACCCGCTGGCAGATAAGATGCTATTTTTCCCGCTGACAATCATCACTTCTTGTAGTTTGTCTGATAATGAGTGAATTGCTGCTTTGACCTTTGGAATCATACCTCCATAAATCGTCCCATCACTTATCATGCCATTAATTTGGTTTTCAGATGCTTCTTCTAAAAGAATACCATTTTGTAATATACCTGGAACGTCTGTAACAAACAATAATTGCTTTGCATTGAGTGCTTCAGCAATACTCCCTGCTGCTGAATCAGCATTAATATTGTATTTCCCCCCTTGTGAACTCATGCCTATTGGTGCAACAACTGGGATGTAGTCATCGTTAAGTAGCGTTATAAGCAAATCTACGTTTACATGATCAACTTCACCTACGTAACCTAGCTTCTCAAATTCAATAGGCTTCACTAGCAACATTTTGCCATCACAACCTGATAGTCCTACAGCTTTGAGACCATATTGAGATAAATTAGTCACAAATTGTTTATTAACCTTTCCAGCTAAAGTCATTTCTACTACATCTAACACATCTATTGTCGTTTTACGTAAGCCATCAACAAATTCCACTCGTATGTTCATACGTGACAATAATTGGTTAATAACTGGCCCTCCACCGTGTACAATAACCACTTTCTTTCCTCGTTTTTGAAGTTCATGGAGCGCTTTGAAAAACTGTGCTGAAAGCTCTGTTATAACACTTCCTCCACATTTAATTACGATGATGTCATTACTCATCTCCATCCTCCTTACGTTCGGTAGCTTGCATTAATTTTGACGTAATCATAAGTTAAGTCACAGCCCCATGCTACTCCTTCGCCATCACCTATATTCAAATGTACCTCAATATAAATATCATCATTTGCTAAATATGCTGTTGCTCTTTCCTCGGAGAACGGCTGTGGTTGACTCGCAATTAACATCTTTATTGAACCGACCGTAATATCTACAGTATTTGGATTAACTGATCCACTACTATGTCCAATCGCCCCAATTATTCTTCCCCAGTTCGCATCATTACCGTAAATCGCTGTTTTAACAAGGTTAGAACCGACAATTTGTTTAGCCATTTCCCTTGCTTCATCGTCGTTTACTGCACCTTTCACTTTCACTTCAATAAGCTTTGTTGCTCCTTCCCCATCACGAGCAATTTGTTTAGCTAAATCTTCACAAACATGCATTAAAGCTGTGTAAAACTGCTTCCATTCAGAGTGTATTGGGGTTAATGGTTCATTATTAGCTAGCCCATTAGCCATCACAATAACCATGTCATTAGTAGATGTCTCACCATCAACAGTTATTTGATTGAATGATTGATTCGTTATTATTCGTAAAGTATTTTGTAAAATTGCTGAATCAATATTGGCATCTGTCGTAATAAATGAAAGCATAGTAGCCATGTTGGGGTGAATCATACCAGAACCTTTAGCTACTCCACCTATTGTCACTGTTTTTCCATCAATAACTGTCTGATAACATGCCTTTTTTGTAACGGTATCAGTCGTTAAAATAGCTGATTCAAAGTGCTGTGCATTTTTTTTCGTTTTGTTAGGTTTAAGTTTTTTTATTCCAGAACGGATCTTATTCATTTGTAATAATTCACCTATTACTCCTGTTGAAGCTACTGCAATGAGGTGTTCTCGCATCGAAAATTGTGTAGCACATAAATTTCTCATTTCATATGCATCCTGCATACCTTGTTCACCGGTGCATGCATTGGCACAGGCGCTGTTTACAACAATAGCTTGAAGCTTGTTTTCAACTGCAATACTTTGTTGCGTAACTTTTAATGGAGGTGCTTGAAAATGACTTTGTGTATATACTGCAGCACATGTGGCTGGTACTTCACTGAGAACAATACCTAGATCATTTTTTGTGTATCTTAAACCTGCATGAACCCCATCCGTTTGAAACCCTTCAGGAGATGTTATCGTTCCTTCTGGCAATACATTAACAGTACCTACTTTTGTTTTCATATTAATCAAACTTATTCCTCCATTATTTTTTTCGTAAGAGAAAGAAAAATATATATGACATCTATGGATAAACAGGTAGTAAATTTAAGCCAGTATGTTCATCCATACCTAGTAAAATATTTAAGTTTTGAATAGCCTGACCTGCTGCTCCTTTAACTAGATTATCAATCACTGAAACAATTGTAATTCTTCCTGTTCTTTCATCATTCATCAATGCAATATCACAATAGTTTGACCCATAAACTTCCTTCGTTGATGGAAATACATCCTTTACTCGTACAAAATAATGCTCATCATATGCACACTTATAAATATCATACAGCTCCTCCGTTTTGAGCTGTTTTTTAGGCTCAACATACATTGTCGCCATTATACCTCGAGTCATTGGAACAAGGTGGGTGCTAAATGTAATTGGTTGAATGCTACCATTCCAATTAAGGAGCATTTGCTCTATTTCTGGAATATGCTGATGTTGATTTACTTTATAGATTTTTAGATTCTCATTTGTTTCAGCAAAATGAACAGAGGTAGCTAAACTTCTTCCTGCACCCGAAACACCTGATTTTGCATCAATAATGATCGATTCTTCCTTAATTAAATCCATCTGAACTAAAGGTGCTAAACCTAGCAGTACCGCCGTAGGGTAACAACCGGGATTTGCAATAATCTTAGCTTCACTAATTTTATTGCTATTCCACTCGGATAATCCATATACAGCTTCCTTGACAATTTGAGATGGAGCTGGAGTCTTGTTATACCATCTTTCATAAGTTTTATTATCTTGTAGCCTCAAATCACCTGATAAATCAATGATATGTGTATCATATTCACTGAATTGTGATGTCAATTCACTAGATACACCAGCTGGTGTTGCCATAAATACCACATCTACCTCACTACCAATTTTGTCAATATCAATACTTTCTAACTGAAATTTCAAACTTCCAGATAAATGTCCATACATCTGCCCTAATGGTAATCCATCATTAGAAGATGAATGAACAGAATGAACATTAACGACTGGATGTTGCTGCAATAAACGTAATAGTTCTACTCCTCCATAACCTGTTGCACCGATT
Organism: Bacillus sp. SM2101; assembly: GCF_018588585.1. Classification (NCBI taxonomy): domain Bacteria; kingdom Bacillati; phylum Bacillota; class Bacilli; order Caryophanales; family Bacillaceae; genus Bacillus; species Bacillus sp. SM2101. The sequence goes on along the minus strand of NZ_JAEUFG010000010.1, from coordinate 162,550 downwards.
ACAGCAGCTCTCATCTGCGATCCCCCTCTATTTCTTAGGCAGCATTGATTCACTCAATTCAAAGCTACACCTCTGTCTTTGTCATGTTTTTTTGAACATCACGTAAAATTAGTTTTCATTATAATACTGAATAAATATAAAATCAATTGTATTTTTATAAATAAATTATAAAAACCATAAACTATTATATAAATACTATTAATTACGCTGTAAAAATAGAACAAACATTAAATCTACCTATTTTGTAGCTTAGTTGAATATTGACCTTATGAAATAAAAAGAGCTAACCTTTAATAGGTTAGCTCTCATTATAAATACGATATACATTTCAATGCTATTTTAGACTAACACTACAACGACTAAGAAAAAATAAACAGCATTTATAATTTCCCAGATACCTACTTTCAAAACAGAAACATTTTTTCCATAAAAGTAAAAAGCACGGACTACACTCGGTATATACGCAATAATAAACCAAGGGTAGCCACTTACAAATAATATAACTATGATTCCTAGATGGTATCCCCAAGAAAGCCAACGGTATGCATTATTTTTCTTCTCTCTTATCATTGTTTTCACATAAAATGTACTTCCTATAAAGAAGAACATTGATAGTAACAAAATACCAATAGCAACAAAATCTATCGTACCAGTCCCCCCATAATAACTAGCTACTCCACCGATGCTAAATGATGTAATTGCACTCATGTCATTTAGTAGAGCACGTTCTTGGTTTTTCTTTGCAAAATACACATTTACCACGAAAAAAGGCAACATGACGATGCCAAAATAAATAAGTTTATAATTAATAATTAATGCTACAACTAAACAAATTAGAGCTGGAAACATATAAATAAATGTCCATTTTAGATAAAATTCGCGTCGCTTTCCTTTCAAAAACATGAGCAAAGGATATGTACCTAAATAAAGTAATAGCCAGCCACCAAATAAGGGGATATGTATCATAGAAGGCTGCCCTGCAAATATTCCTACCAAAAATGGGATGAGTAACATAGCCCATGCACCGTGTTGTTTCGGAATCAAAGGTTTCATACTCGTTCACCTCACCTAAACTTTCTTAGATGTTATTATAATGAAACAACATAAAACAATAAGTGAGATAAATCACAAAGTTACAGTCCCTTCCAAGGCATCTTTGACTTTTTATTAACAATTTACAAAAATGTTGTGTATAGCCTAATTGTAAGCTCTTAAAAGGCTAGAATAACTTCTGGTCCTAGCCTTTCAATAGAGTGGTTATGATAAGGATTGTTGTTTTCTCACGCTGAAAATAAGCGCAACTAAAGTTTCGTGACACCTTTCCGTCTATTAAGGCTAAAAACAGCAATAAGGTTAAAGTCATGGGTAACCTTCCGATATTTTAACTTCATTAGATGAGAGTGATGTCCATACAGCATGTTTTCCTTTGGCTGTTTTCACATTTTCCTTATAAGATTTAAGCACGTATACATTTAGCGTACGTGATAACTTTTTAATTATTGTGCACCTATACAACTCATCATACTGTCCATTTTTAGTAATGCTGTTTTTGCATTGATTGTTGATTTTCTTATTAAAAAATAGTCAACTAGCGCTTTTCTGCTGTACATAGTTGACTTACATATAAACCACTTATATAGTACTTGGTAATAATTTGATAACAATAGCAACAAAGTTTACGAAAAGAGCCTTAAAGCTAAACGAGCGTTTCAGACAACCTACCTTTAGCTAAATGATACTCATTTTGCATTTCCTCAATAATTTCAGCAACTGTTTGAGCTCTACTTATCTGACCAACTCCTTGCCCTGCTGAAAAAATATCCTTCCATGCTTTCGCATTTGTTTGGTTCATAAATGAAAAGTCAACAGTTTGTTTCTTTTCAAGTTCATTTATATCAATACCAGCATTTAAAATACTTTCCTTTAGGTAATTAGCGTATACACCACTAATGGCATCAGTATAAATAAGATCATCTACAGAAGCATCTATTAACATATCTCTATAATCTTCACTTGCAAAGCTCTCCTTTGCACTTATAAATCTCGTTCCAATGTAAGCCATGTCCATACCTAAAGCTTCAACTGCAAGAATATCACGTCCCGTCGTGATGCAACCTGCCAAGACTGTAATGCCATCCCAAAATTTTCTTACTTCTCCTGCAAAAGCAAAGCTATTAATTGTTCCAGCATGCCCTCCTGCACCTGAACATACTAGAATTAAGCCGTCAACTCCCGTTTTCGCAGCTTTGCGAGCATGAGGAATGTTACTTACATCAGCAAAGACAAGACCACCGTATTGATGAACAATTTCAACAACAGCTGACGGATTTCCAAGTGATGTAATAACAATTGGGGGCTGATATTTAGTTATTAACCGTAAGTCTTCCTCATATCGCGGATTTGTTTGATGAACGATAAAATTGACAGCCCATGGTGCAACTTTCAGTTGAGGGTCTTCTTTTTTTGCAATAGCTAGCTCTGTTGAAATTTCAGCCATCCAATCTTCTAATATATCTACTGTTCTAGCATTCAATGTTGGAAACGAACCTATGACACCTAACTTACAACTTTCAATAACTAACTTTGGACTTGATATGAGAAACATTGGTGCTGAAATGACTGGTAAAGTTATATTTGTAGTCATATGTTTCGGCAGTTTTTCGTTCATTATCTTTCCCCCCTTTTTAATTCATACACTAATTACCTACCAGAAAATTGTGGTTGTCTTTTCTCAAAAAATGACGTTACTCCTTCTCTATGATCTTTCGTTGTAAAGGCAATACCTTGTGCCATAGCTTCTTCAGCTAAAATTTGATCAAAGCTTGATTCAAAACTATGGTTTAAAATTGACTTAGCTAATGCAATTGCATTTGGAGCACCTTCTGTTATTGTTTTCGCAAATTCAACTGCTCGTTCCATTAAATGTTCTGCAGATACTAATTCAAGCACAATACCATATTCAAACGCTTCTTTTACAGTAATTTTTCGTCCTGAATACATAAGCTCCTTTGCCCTTTGTAACCCAACGGTGCGCGGTAAAAGAAACATTCCTCCCATATCAGGAACTAGACCAATTTTTGAAAAAATTTGAGAAAAAACAGCTTTCTCTGAAGCTAAAACAAAGTCACAACAAAGAGCTAAATTAAACCCTCCTCCAACTGCTAATCCATTGACAGCTGCAATAACTGGCTTTTCCAAAGCATAAATTCTTTTAAGTAAATCATGTCCCTCTATCAAATATTTACGCCCGTTCACTGCATTCAAATCTGGAAAATCAGTTACGTTCCCTCCTGAACTAAATGCACGACCAGTACCTGTCAAAATAATACTTTGCACATGTTCATCCTTCTCCGCTTTTCGAATAGCTCCTTCAAGTTCCTCAATTAAATCAAAAGACAGTGCATTTAGCTTATCAGGATTATTCAACGTAATTACAGCTGTACGATCTAGCAATTCGTATAATACTAAATTATTCATCATTTTATGTTCCTCCTTTTGTTTCTCTTATAAAACTAAGACAGTTTAAGTACTATCACAGCATGCTTCTTAGTTGAGTTTTTAACACTTTGCCAGTTGCATTTCGAGGTAGATTAGAAAGTAACTCTATATGTTTAGGAATCTTATAATTTGCGAGCTTTCCATTACAAAATGTTGTGAAGTGTTCGATTGTCAAATTTTTGTCGGTATCATGTAGGACAATATATGCCCTAGGGACCTCACCCCATGTCTCATCTACTGCCCCAACTACGGCAACTTCTTTGATATCAGGATGCTTATATAAAACTTGTTCCACTTCTGCAGGATAAATATTTTCTCCACCACTTATAATCATATCTTTCTTTCTATCTACAATATAAATAAAACCCTCATCATCCATTCTGGCTAAATCACCTGTATAGAACCAACTATCTTTAATAGCCTTCTTCGTTTCAAGTGGTTTATTCCAATATCCAGCAAACACATTAGGGCCTTTGACTAATAATTCACCAACTTCACCATGTTCTACACGGCTTCCTAAGTCATTAACAATTTTCACTTCCGTGTGTATAGGGTTCTTACCAACTGAACCCATCTTTCGATAAGCATTTTTAGCATCTAGTAAGCTTACAAATGGAGCTGTTTCAGTTAATCCAAACCCTTCATATAACGGTACTTGTCTTTGCTGAAAAAATTCAATCACTGTGAGAGGACATGGTGCGCCACCAGAAATGCAAAATCGAAAAGATGATACATCATAGTCATTAATGAGGTTAGAATGTAAGAGAGCCATCCACATTGCAGGAACAAGAAATAGACTAGTTACTTTATAAGCTTGGATCGCATGTAGTACCTTATCTGGTTGAAAATGGTCTTGAAGAACGACAGTCCCTCCTTTATATAGTACAGGGGTCGTAAGAATATTCATCCCACCAATATGGAATAAAGGTGCCACAGTTAAAGTAATGTCATCTTCTTTGAAAGCCAAAAATTGAATCGCATTAATTGCATTCCATTGTGTATTTCCGTGAGTTAACATTGCTCCTTTTGGTTTTCCAGTCGTACCAGACGTATACATCATCATATGAACATCTTTTTCGCTCAGTTCAAATTCAGGCTCATTCCCCAATGACTGATCTATTAAATTTTCGTAAGATAAATCTACTAAATCTGGAGAGTGACCAACATGGATGAAATAATTTAAGTCTTTTATTCTTTCACGCAATGCATTCACTGCTTGAGTCATTCTTTCATCGTAGATTAAATGACCTGTTCCAGAATCTCGAACAATGTATTCAATTTCATCAATGCTAAGACGAAAATTTATCGGTACAAAAATAGCACCAATTTTAGCACAAGCAAACATCGTTTCCATACATTCATTTGAGTTAAAAAGGAGAGCATTAACTCTATCTCCAAATCGAACTCCTAGCTTAAGAAAACTATTAGCCAGTTTATTAACTCTAATATTTAACTCCTTATACGTGATTGTTTTATCTTTGTATATGAGAGCAGCTTGTTCAGGTCTCTGTTCACTATGATATGTTAGCCATGACCCTATTCCTTTGTTCATTGTGTTAACCCACCTTTCACTTATTTACTTGTTACTTAGTCTTGTTTCGAAAAAATGTTTTTGTCAGAGTGAATGGTATTTTTTATTAAGACTTCGCGTGAGCATAGTGTTCTTGATATTGTTTTCGAATATGATGTTTCTGTATTTTTCCAGTGGATGTCATAGGTAATTCATTTACGATAACGACATCCTTAGGAACCTGGAATCCTCCTAAATATTGCTTGCAATATGCAATAATTTCTTCAGCCGTTAAATCCATTCCCTCTTTTGGAATTACAAATGCAGTCACTGCCTCACTCCAGTGATCGTGTGGCAACCCTACAACTACTACATTTTGAACTTTAGCGTGATTAATAATTGTTTGTTCTACCTTTATAGATGCCACATTTTCTCCACCAGTTTTAATCATGTCTTTTTTTCGATCTACAAAAACCATTTGTCCCTCATCATCCCAATAACCTAAGTCTCCTGTATGATGCCAATCAAACATACGCGTTTGCTCGGTAGCTTGTTTATTATTTAAATATCCATTCATGACGTTCGGACCACGGTGGACGATTTCACCGACTTGATTTTTACTGAGGATGTTACCTTCGCCATCCATAATCACTGTATCGTTAATTAAACTACTCGTACCCCAATAAGATCCGAATCGGCGTAACTGTTCTTCTGGTTTAAAAAACATCGTACCTGGATACATTTCTGTTTGCCCAGTACCTAATAAAAAATTTGCATTCAATTCGGTTATGCCTTTTTCTAAAGTAAACTTATCCATAGGAGCCATCCCATACATACACGTTTCGAGAGATGAAAGATCATAGTGTTCTCTTTTTGGATGATGAATAATGGCTCGATACATAATAGGTAAGGCAAACATAACCGTAACCTTTTCCTCTTGGACTGTTTGCATAAAAGCCTCTGGTTCAAAAGCTTTATAAATGATATTCTTTGCCCCTATATTTATAAACGATGTAAGAAATGCATGTTGCGCACAATGAAACATCGGTAACATAATCGTTACGACATCCTCTTGCTTCAATTTGTTTTCAATAATGTTTGCTAAGCTTGATACATAGACACTCGTATGACTGATCATGACACCTTTCGGGTTTCCTGTCGTTCCACTCGTAAACATAATTTGAGCTACATCACGATCATGAATATCAACTACCGGTTCATCTGTAGATTCGTCATTGAAAGCAGCAAGAAATGCTAATTGTTCTTCTGAGGTGTTATTAAAATATAATAAGTGTTTTGCCTTTAAGCTCTCATAATCTTGCCTTAACAACGGTGCATCACCAAGGATGATCGATGCCTTCACCTCATCGAGAATATATAGCTTTTCTTGGATTGATATATGCGGGTTAATGGGTACCCATGTTAATCCTGCTTTTGCTATACCAAAAATAGCGATTACATGTTCGTAGGAATTCCCAGCAATGGTAGCTACACAATCACCTTTGTTAAATTCATTATTTAACAAATAGTTAGCAAATTGATTAACTGCATTGTCTAGTTGTTTATACGTTAACTCAACGTCACCATCAACAAGGGCTATTTTTTCAGGCACTCTGTTAGCTGTTCTTCTTAACATATCCCCAATGGCAATTCTGTTGATCTCGTTAATCATCATATGAACACCTCTTTTTTTGATATTTAAGCCTTACTTATCCATGACCAGCTTGCTATTATAGAGCAGATACTTACATAATATTAAAGCGCTTTCATTAACGGAGAGCGAATGAAATCCCGTCGACCAAAGAGTTGATATATACTTAATAGAGTTGGGTATACTATCCCTCTGACATAAGGTTAAACTAATTCAGCATAACAGTTGTTATATTTGATGTGAAATTTTAACATCATCAATAGAGTAAAAATCAGTTTGTAAAATCGATCTATTAACGACTTCATTTCTTAATTTACTAATCTACTATTTGTAGTTGCTTTGATAGAATTTCATTCATAATTTGTGTCGTACCACCTCCAATCGATTGGACTCTAGCATCTCGCCAATAACGTTGTACATCATATTCCATCATGTACCCTGCCCCACCAAAGATTTGCATAGCTTCATCACAGACCCTATTTACCATCTCCCCAGCATAAACTTTCGCAAATGTCGCTTCAGTCGTGATGTCTTTACCTTCATTGAATAAATATAACGCTCGATAAGTCATATGCTTTGCTTTTTCAATATCTACAGCCATATCAACCATTTTGTGTCGATTCACTTGAAATGCTGAAATTGGTTGATTAAATTGTATTCTTTCGGAACTATATTTCATGCTTGCCTCCAGTGCCATTTCCGCCTGAGCTACACATGCTAACGATAAGATAATTCTTTCCCATTGAAAATTTTTCATAATATAATAAAAGCCATCGTTCACTTTTCCAATTAGATTTTCTTCAGGTATTGCTACGTTTTCAAAGAATAACTCCCCAGTATCAGAGCTTCGCCAACCTAGTTTTTGCAAAGGCTTTCCAACATCGAAGCCATCCCATCCTGTTTCAACGATAAACAAGCTAATATTTTTATGCAGTGGCTCATTTCTCGTTTTGGCAGCAACTACGACATAATCGGCATTTACACCATTTGTAATGAACGTCTTTGATCCATTTAACTCATAATATCCATCTTTTTTTGTAGCAGTCGTACGCAGAGAGGAGACATCACTTCCAGCGTTTGGCTCAGTTATCCCAAGGGCTCCCACCATATCCCCAGCAATCGTAGGTTGAACATATTTTGTCTTTTGATGATCGTTACCAAAATTCAAAAGAGGAGTCATGGCAATTCCAATGGAGCCTCCAATCGCAGCACCTACACCACCCGAGCCACATTTTGTTAACTCCTCAAGAAAAACGGCTTCAGTAATATAATCTAAACCTAATCCTCCATACTTCTTTGGCACTTTAATACCTAAATAACCTAGGTCTCCGATTCGCTTAAAAAGGCTGCGTGGGATTTCACCTTCCTTTTCCCACTCATTAACATAAGGCTTGACTTCCTTTTCCACAAACTTTCGAACGGTTCTACGAAATAATTTGTGTTCTTCAGTGAAGATCCAGTGAGTCATGAACAATTCACCCCCAAAAAAATTGAAATTCAAAAAATAGCACACACCTCACCAACACATGCACTGTCGTCATTTCTGTTCGCTTCGAATGAATGACTTGAGTTAAATTTTTCTAGACAAGTGAGCTAAAGGCGTAAAAATAGTTGAAACAGCTAGAGAGGTTGGGTTCAGTGGCTAAACAGTCAGAAAAGCTTTCGATACAGCAAAACTCTTTCTTATAGCTCCATTTGCTTAGCGATAATTTCTTTCATAACCTCATCGGTTCCTCCGCCAATACGATACACTCTAGAATCACGCCAAATTCTTTGAATTTCATTTTCTAGCATATATCCGCTTCCTCCGAAAATTTGTAATGCTCGATCTGCTACCCAATGGCACATTTTTGCAGATGTTAACTTTGCCATGGATATTTCTTTACTAGGTACTTCACCATTTGCAAACCTGTACGCAGTAGCATAGGTTAATTCTCTACAAAGCTCTATTTCAGTTTTCATTTCTACCAACAAGTGTGAAATGACTTGATTGTTGTTAATAGTTTGATTGAATTGCTTTCTCGTTTTGGCATATTCCAAAGCTAAATTATACGCATGATCAGCCATACCGATTGCCCCAGCGGCAGCTATTAATCGCTCTCCTTGTAGTTCCCACATAATTTGTGCAAAACCTCGCCCTTCTTTCCCTAACAAGTTTTCATGTGGTACACGTACATCCTCAAATACAAATTCAGCAGTATCAGATGAGCGCATACCTACCTTGTTTAGCTTTCTACTGACAGTACAGCCAGGACGATTCGTTTCAACTAAAAACAGACTGATACCTTTATACCCTGGACTATCAGAAGTTCGTGTAACGAGTGTAATAAAATCAGCACTCGGACCATTTGTAATAAACGTTTTTGCTCCATTGATAACCCATTCGTTCCCATCTCGTTTAGCTCTCGTTTCAATAGAAGCTACATCAGATCCGTGATTTGGTTCTGTAATCCCAATTGAAGCGATTTTTTCACCTCGTAACGCTGGCTTCAAAAACTTTTGTTGCTGTTCCTCTGTACCAAATTCCAATATAGGTGGAGTTGCCATATCAGTTTGAACAGCAACAGCCATTGGAAAACCACCAGCTCCACATTTCGCAAGCTCTTCAGCTAACACAATACCAGAGAAATAGTCCCAGCCTTGCCCTCCAACTTCTTCAGGGTAACGCAGTCCTAAAAATCCGAGCTCACCCATTCTTGCCATCATTTTTCTAGGAAAGCCGCCAGCTTCTTCCCACTCATCTACGAAAGGAATTACTTCCTTTTGAACGAATTTTTTTATCGTTTTTCTTAACTGTTCGTGTTCATCTGAAAAATACGGTTCATACTTAATCATTACCACTCCTTTCTTAATGAAATATGTAAACGTTAGTTTTTGAGATGCTGAATTTTAAAAACGTCGATACTTCATAAATCTTGAGATATATCAATTTCTAACCTCAGTAAATTGGAACCAAAACATTTTCCGAGGTTATCTAATCGTAATGAGTTTGATCCACCCCCATCTAAAGCATTAGTACATACAAAGTTAAGTGAGTGTATGTTTGGTAGCTCATACCTTGTTACATTTCCAAGTATTATTCCCTCAAAATGCTCCTTCACCTTTGCACTCGTTACTTGGTCAACGAGTATGTCATACCATTGTTCCTCTTTAGCAATAAGTCCTATATTTACGGTGTTGCCTTTATCACCTGAACGAGCTTGAGCTATTTCTGCAAGTAGTATCTTCGACATCCTTTACACCTCCTGAACCGTAACAGAAATCTTAGCCTCTACAAGGTGTCGAGGTATAAGCGTTGCCCACATACCAAATAGCTTTCTAGGTGGGATGTTTCCTATATACGCCCCCATACTCGGTGGGCCATTTAAAGCAAGTGGTGGAAATAGCCTTGAAAAAGAAATGGCGTCTCTTTTAGATTTTGTACGAATGGCCATTCTAAGAAAAATCTCATTTGAATCGGTACTCACTTCTGTTGCCAAAGGACCGTGTAGCGCGTTGTAACCGATGAATTCAGTTTTGATCTCATCAAATTGAAGTTTGCTCCTCTCTGCTTGAAGGCGAATAATTTCATCTGCTTTTTTCGCTTTTTCCAATGCATTTGGCCAAGCAAAGCCAGTTATTACTTGCCCCATATAGCCATTGTCAAACCCCATAACGACTTTTAATTCAGCTGGTTTAGCTTTGCCTTTCACACCTGTGACTAAAACCTCATTTTCAGCAACTTGTTCGAGCTTCACATTCATTAAATCAACAACAACATCAGGCGTAATATATGCTGATGGATCATGGATTTCATACAGCATTTGTTCTTTCAAAGTATTTGGTGTAATAAGACCGCCGCGCTCCTTTACCTTACTGACGATAAACTCTCCATTTTCTTGACATTCAGCAATCGGATAACCTATTTCGTCCATTTGAGCAACTTCATGCCATTCACCGCTATAATTTCCCCCAGTTGATTGCGCAGAACACTCTAGTAAATGGCCCATAAACACACCACTTGCAAGCTTATCCCACTCCTGATCTCCCCAATTATATTCATATATTAAGGGTGCTAAAAATTGCGCGGTATCTGTCGTCCGTCCAGTGATTACAATATCTGCTCCTTCTTTCAATGCTTCTACGATGGGCTGTGCGCCGAGATAAGCATTTGCAAACAATACTTTATCTTTTACTGTACGAAAGGACTCATTCGTCTCAAAATGATCAAGAGAAACCCCTTGTTCTATTAAATCCTCTAAATCTTCATAAATATGATCTCCAGTGACGACAGCAACCTTTATGTTTTCAAACCCATTTTGCCTTGCAATTTGAATGACTTCTTGTTGAGCTCTTAGTGGATTCAAACCTCCCGCGTTTGTAAGGATCTTCATTCCTTGTTTCTTCACATATGGTAACAGTGCTTTCATTGATAAAGTTATATCCCTTGCATATCCTAGATGAGGATCTTTTTGTTGGTCCTTTAATAATATTGCCATCGTTAATTCTGCTAGGCAGTCAAAGCATAAATAATCGACATTACCGTGCTTTGCTGTTGCAATTGCTGGTTCAATTGTATCCCCATAAAATCCTTGAGCAGCGCCTATTCGAATTGACTTCACATAACCACCTCCCTAGTCTTCCATTTCTATAACAATATCACTTTCTTGTACAAAATCTGTTTCACTAGCTATTACTTTTTTTACTGTCCCTTCAGCTGTTGCTTCGATTGGAATTTCCATCTTCATAGATTCCATTATGATAAGAACATCACCAATTTGGACATGATCGCCATCCTTCACTAAAACCTTCCAAACATTCCCACTTATAGGAGCTTCATAATTCACTGTTTATACCCCTTTCCAATCGGGCACTCGTTTCTCTAAAAATGCTGAAGCACCCTCTTTTAGGTCCTCACTCTTAAAAGATACAAGCCTTAAGTTTGATAAATAATCAAAGGATTTCATAAAATCCATCTGTTCAGTCGTAAAATATGAATCTAGTGCTAGCTTTACAGCAAGTGGACTATGAGATGCTATTATTTTTGCAGTATTCCAGACTTCTTCATCTAATCTCTCTGGTTCCACAACTTGATGAACTAAATGATATTTACATGCTTCTTCAGCGGTTAACACTTCTGCCTTAAGCATCATTTCCATTACTTTACGGTTTCCTACTGCTCTTCTTACCCATGGCAAAATGACAAATGGAACAATACCTAGCTTCAGCTCTGTTAAGCCTAATTTTGCACTAGTGGATGCAATAGCTATATGGCACATTGCAACTAGACCTGTTCCACCACCAAGTGCCGCACCGTTCACAGCAGCAATCATCGGTGTTTGTACCGTTGCACCTAGTTTAAATAACTCTGTACTACTTTTTCCTTCAAAATATAATGTAGGAACATCCTTTTCAGAAGTCCGCTTAAATTCATTCAGATTTCCACCTGCTGAGAAGGATTTTCCACGCCCTGTTAAAATCATGGCTTGAACTTGTTCATCTGAGTCAGCTAGCTTTATCGCTTGGATAAGCTCTGTAACTAACTTCTCTGTTAATGGATTTCTCACTTCAGGTAGATTAAGAGTAATCGTTGCGATATGCTCTTTCACTTCGTATAAAATTGTTTGGAATTCCACTATTACACCTCTTTTCTATACTGGATGAATCGCGTTTCTCTTTTCGGGCACATGTACTTTTTTCGTTTTATATAATGCAAACCTGCGAATAACTGCCGATCTTAACTCTTCAAAGCCGATTAAATCATCTATAATTAACTCTGAAGCTAGCTTATGGATATTAATATTCTCTGCATATTCCTCTCGCTTAGCTTGAACAAAAGCCTGGCGTTCTTCTTCAGGAAGCTCGAGTATTTTATTTAAATATACTGCATTTACAGCTGCCTGCGGTCCCATTACAGCTATTGATCCACTCGGCAGGGCTAACACTGCATCTGTTCCAAACGCAGGTCCAGCCATCGCATATAATCCAGCACCGTAACACTTTCTTACAACGACACAAATTTTTGAAACTGTTGCTTCTGATAATGCAGAAATCATTTTTGCACCATGCCTAATGATTCCGCTTCTTTCCACTTTTGATCCAATCATATAGCCTGGAACATCTGATAAAAACAACAGAGGAATACTATAGGCATTACAAATTTTTATAAAGCGTGCTGCTTTGTCTGGCGAATCTACAAATAAGGTGCCACCTTTTACCTTTGGTTGGTTTGCAACTAACCCAGTTACTTTTCCACCAATCCTACAAAAACCAGTTATGAGCTCTGGTGCAAATAACTTCTTATATTCAAACCAGCTATCTTCGTCAATTACTTGATTAATCAGTTCATACATATCGAAAGGAACGTTTTCATTTTGAGGAATAATTTCTTCTATTTTTCTTCCTTTTACTGGTTCTTTACTTACGCCCTCCTCCGGCACTTCTTGCCAATTTTGTGGCATAAATGTTAAGTACTGCTTACATGTTTCGATCGCTTCATCTTCAGATTGAACGAGAACATCACCAAGTCCACTCACTGAGCAATGCATTTTCGCACCACCCATTTCATCCATCGTCGTTTTCTCACCGATCGCCATTTCAACCATCCTTGGAGATCCCAAATATGCTGAAGCATTTTGATCTACCATAATAACCAAATCAGAAAAAGCAGGTACATAGGCAGCACCAGCTGGTGACGGTCCAAATAAAATACATATTTGCGGTACGGATCCAGACATTTGGATTTGGTTATAAAAAACCTTTCCACCTTGTCTTTTCCCAGGAAAAACGTCCAATTGCTCAGTTATTCTAGCTCCTGCTGAATCAATAAGGTATAACATTGGCACTTGTAGTTCCATCGCTTTTTCTTGAATTCGTATATTCTTCTCGACTGATTTTGGTCCCCATGACCCTGCTTTTACTGTTGAATCGGCAGCCAAAAAACATACCGTTCTCCCGTTAATCTTACCTATACCAGTAATACAAGCGTCAGCAGGTAATTCAGGTTCCTCCGCATTGGCAAATAATCCGTCCTCAACGATTGACCCCTCGTCAAATAGCTTCGATAACCTACTTCGAACGAACATTTTGCCTTTATTTGCGTTATACTGATGATATTTTTCTTTCCCACCTTTTAAAATTCTTTCTTTTTCTCTCAAATATAGCTCATAATCTTCTCTCATTAATTAGCCCCCTTATAAGCAAGAAAAATAAGTAGATGAATATAAAAGAAATCCTACAAATAGCTTTATGCAAATGTTGTGCCAAATAAGTAAATCAATGAATTTGACCGATAAATATAGTGATTTAGCTCATATAATTGAATTTTTGACCCGTAAATATTGTAATTTGACACATATAACTGAATTTTTGACCCGTCAATATTGTAATTTGACCCATATAATTGAATTTTTGACCCGTAAATATTGTAATTTGACCCATATAACTGAGTCTTTGACCCGTCAATATTGTAATTTGACACATATAACTGAATTTTTGACCCGTAAATATTGTAATTTGACACATATAACTGAATTTTTGACCCGTAAATATTGTAATTTGACCCATATAACTGAGTTTTTGACCCGTAAATATTGTAATTTGACCCATATAACTAAGTATTTGATCCATAAATGTGGTGTACTTAACTCATACGACGGAATTTCATACACAAATATTCCTTAGAAAATATCGATTATATATTGCTGTTAGCATCGTTACATATGTCCGTAGTAACTTACGACTGTACAGAAACCGGACAAATGTGTTGAATATTCAAAATTTTTTTAATACAATTACAACATACGGAAAAGGGGGTTATCCTTATAGAAATTCGTCAAATCACTTCATTTCAATTTATCAAAGTAGTACCTACGAGCTCCGTTCGTGAAGTTCTTCAAGCTTTTTTACACTTTCGTCAGGATATCGCTTGCGTATTAAATAACAAAAAATTCGTAGGAATTGTCACCAAATATTCCCTCTATCGTTGTTTACTTGATTCAGGAGATTTAGCAAAAGAAATCACTCCATACATAAAAAAAAACGTAGTAACACTTAATGAAAATGATAATGTATATTATGCAAAAGACTTGCTAGTGCAAGAAAATGTTGGTCATGCCATCGTTCTAAACGATCAACAAAGAGTGGTAGGCGTACTTACAAAGTCTGAACTCATTCGAGGATTAATAACAGAAAGTCAAAGCTTAACAGAACGTCTCAATTTATTAATTAATAACTTAGAAGAGTCCGTTATCTCTGTTAACTTACATCTCACAATTACATCCGTTAACACATCTGCAACTAATATCCTTAACTATGAAAAAAACCAACTTATAAATCACTCTATTGAAGAAATCTCTCCAGCAATTTCAAATTATTTAAAATCTACAATTCAATCTAAGACCATTATTAAGCATAAGCAACTATCGATAGGTACAACATCAGTGATTGCTTCTTTTATTCCTCTGCTACAATGGCAAACAGTGACTGGGGGAATGGTAGTTTTAAAGGATATTACTGATTATGAGCAGGTTGCTAGAGATTTAGTATCTACGAAACAAAGCGCAAATTATTTTACACACATTATTTCTCGAAGTGAAAGAATGGAAGACTTAAAACAACAAGCACTAATAGCCGCACAATCGTTTTCTACTATTCTAATTTCTGGAAAAAGTGGCACAGGGAAAGAATTAATAGCAGATGGTATCCATTTTTCATCAGGTAGAAAAGGGAAATTCATCAAAATTAACTGTGCAGCCATTCCTGAAGAGCTGTTAGAAGCAGAGATTTTCGGCTATACTTCTGGTGCCTTTACTGGTGCGAAAAAAGGAGGAAAACCAGGTAAATTTGAATTAGCCCATGAAGGTACCCTGTTTTTAGATGAAATAGGTGATATGCCCTTATCTCTCCAAGCAAAGCTATTACGTGTTTTACAAGAAAGAGAGTTTGAAAGAGTTGGTGGCACAAAAACGATCAAGGTTGACGTGAGAATTATAGCAGCTACAAATAAGAATTTAATTGAGTTAATAGCTAAAGGAAATTTTAGAGAAGATTTATACTATCGAATAAATGTCATTCAACTCCATATCCCTCCTTTAAATGAACGTATGGAGGACATCCCTTTACTATGTAATCACTTCATTGAAAAATGTAATGCCAAAACAAAGCGCACTATCGTTGGTATTTCAAACGGTGGCATTGAAAAGCTTCAACAATATGATTGGCCAGGCAATGTACGACAACTTGAGAATATTATTGAACGAGCTTATCACTTTACTAATACAAAATGGATTGAGCCACTACATATTCAATTTGAAGAGCTTACACATGGACTTCAACAAACACAACCTACTTTTCATAGCTTTAATAATGGATATTTTACTAATCAAAAAAATCTACTGAAAGAGTCTGAAAAATCACTGATCATTCAAGCGCTTATCCAAACAAACGGTAATCGAACTAAAGCCGCTCATTTGTTAGGAATTAGTCGCTCCACGCTTTATGAAAAAATAAAAAACTATGCTATAAAAGAGCAAACCCATTATATGTAAGAAATATCTTCCTATAATATAGTCGTAAAATTCTCGATCCAATAACCCCAGACTCATTCTTTCATGGGAGTATTGGATTTGTTTTCGTGTAGATAAATAGCTCATTAGAAATGGTTGGATTGTTCATTTTATATGGTTTATATATCGTTGGTCATAATCTAATTCCAACTTAACTTTCTCTTTATGATTTTTTCCATCTTTGGTTCTCCAGCTAAATTCAAAAATAGTTTGCTCCATAATATCTTCAAAAGACAGGCTATTATCAGGATAAGCCCCTCCACCACCTCTTTTAATTGAGACATATTTCACAAACTGTTCCGCATCTGTTTCTCCTACACTGTGAGGTACAATGCATCTCTAAAATAATCATATACTTTTACTTCAATTTTTCCTTCTAGTTGCTGAGGATCTCCCAGATAGGTTATTTCTTCGCTACCTTCAATTGCTCCTTTATTAGATTTCCATGCAATTTGATAATCTTTCACCTCCCAATACTCACCCTTACCTGCGAGTTTAAATAGATAATTATTTTTTATAACTGTTGTTGGAAAAAAAACCTTAACACAATAAAAGGTAGCTAAGTTAGTTAAAATGACTATAATAATAAGATTTTTCCAGCTAAACTTCATCCTTCTCCCTCCTTTCCCTAATCGTTCAAAAGATGTAAAACCCCAATTATAATATTTTAATAAGCTTCGAGTACTTCTTCACTTGATGCCGTTTCAATGTCAGAAGTTATTCAGAATTCTTCACTACTTGTATCATTTTGGCTCAGTTCAACCAAAATAATTTATGGAAAGATTAAAGTAATATTAGATAGAGCAACAATACTGGCTCTACGGCTATAATCTGAGATTTCGTTATAAAAAATCCATTAGTATTTTTTCTCACTACATAATGTATACGAATATCCTGATACACTAAAATAGATAAGTAAAATAAGTTATATCTAATTATCCTTTTTCATTTTCCAACTCACTTTCTTCCCCTTTTTTAATGTACATTCCAAAATGTTCCTCTAAAACAGAGTATAGCGTATTATATATCTCTATCATTTGTACATTTTCTGAATTCTCATTATAAATGTAAGGATAATGCTTTATTAGAGAAGGTTAATCAACATAACACTGATGAAATATTGGCTAACAAAAAAGTGAGTCATCAGTCGACTCACTTTTTCTGGTGGTTAATATAATCTTTATTTTCACCCTCCGCTTACAGGTGGAATAAGTGCAACAATATCCCCTGCTTGGATGACATCATTCACTTGTGCATACTCTTCATTTATAGCAAACATTAATTGTTCTACATTTTGTAGTTCAAATTGGTCTGATAGCAATACTTTTAATTCAGCAATTGTTAGAGGTGCCTTATCTATCGTTATCGTTTCTTTACCTACCTCATCCTGCAAATGTGCAAAAAGTAAAACTTTAATCATTGATATGCTCCTCCTCAGGTTGTCCTGTTGGGTATTCATTTTGTTCCAGTTGATCTCCAATCCATTTTTCACCATTTTCCCAATGCTCTTTTTTCCAAATAGGAACAATTTGCTTTATACGTTCAATCGCATACTCATTCGCCTCATAAGCATCTTTTCTGTGAGGTGTTGATACAGCAATGACCACTGCAATGTCTGATATTTCTAACCTACCGATTCGATGAGTGATCGCTACTTTAGCATCAGGCCATTTCTCTGTTATTTCTTCACCTATTTGTGCTAGTTTTTTTTCAGCCATCGTAACATATGATTCATATTGTAAAAATAAAGTTCGCTTTCCCTTTGTAAACTCTCTCACTGTACCGATGAAAGTAGTTACCGCTCCTGCTTCACGCCTAACTACTTTATCTATTAATTCTTGAACTCGAATTGGATCTTCAGTCAATGAAAAATTTTTATTGTCCATGTCGTCTCCTCACATTTTGTAAAATCGTCGGAATATATTTTTCATGCTCACCAATATTGAACACTTTATATGGAATCTCATCAAATTGATGATGATCGAACCATTTTATAATAGCTAACACGTTCGTTAATTCGTTACATAAATGGATATCTTCTACAGACCGTAACAAAACAATTTTCGGAAATTGTGCTTGTTTATAACCCTCTACAAAAATGATGTCTAGGCCAAATGGATTATACATGTGTAGTAATTGCTTCAAGGAAGTTTCGACATTTTCAATATGAATGTGAACAGTCCCTTCCCCCTCAACCCCAGTTATGACTGCACCAGCTTGCCGGTGACGATATGTGTCTTTCCCTACATCATTTGCCTTTGGTTTGCCACCGTGTCCGTGATGTTTAATTGTGCCAACCTTTAAACTTTGTTTGACTGATTCATGCACAAAGCGTTCAACTAAAGTGGTTTTCCCACTATTTTGATACCCTACTATTTGTAAAATTACTGGTGTATTCACCACGGCCATTGACAACCTTCTTGATCTTCAAGTAACAACACGTCTACCAGCATTCCTTTTTGAAATCCTCTAGTGCCACCTGGTAACATCATTAACGCATTCGTAGAAGCTAAAGAAACAACTACATTTGATTTATCTAAACCACTCGGTGCTACAAAAACTTTTCCTTCATGGTATGACAGCTTACTCCTTACAAATCTCGTGAAAGGATTAGCTTTAGGGAAGTCTTCATTAAGCGTAGCTTGAATTTTTTGAAGGTGTGGACGTGCTGAAAATAATAGGCTCCTTATGATTGGACGAGCATATAGTTCAAAACCAACATAACAGGCTGATGGATTCCCAGATAAGCCAAATAATAGCTGACCATTTAACTGTGCAACTGAAGTCACACTGCCTGGTCGCATTGAAATTTTGTTGAAAAGGAGTTCAGCTCCTAGCTTGTTATAAATTTCTTGTATGTAATCAAAGTCTCCTATAGAAACACCGCCTGTGGTAATAAGAATATCAACATGTTGAAGTGCATTTTTCATCGCCTCGTAACATGATTGAAAATCATCCATGAGCTTTCCAAGATAAACGGCCTCTCCACCACAACGTTCTATTTGATCGCAGATCATGTAGGAATTACTATTTCTTATTTTTCCTGGCTCTAGAGGCATATCTACATCAAGTAGTTCTGACCCTGTTGCAAACACACCTACTTTTGGTTTTTTTCCTACTTTTACAGTACTATAACCAAATGTAGCTAATAACGCTTTTATACCTGGATTTATAACATGTCCTTTTTCAACTAATACAGTACCTTTTTTTGTGTCTTCACCTTTAAAAGAAACGTTATCACCTTCTTTAAAAGGTCGCTTTATAGACATATACTTTTTTCCATCACGTTCGTATTGCTTAGTTAATTCGAGCATTACAATCGCGTCTGCAGTCGAAGGCATTCGTGCTCCGGTCATAATTCGTATCGCTTGACCTTCTGTTAATGTCTCTGATGCTACCTGCCCAGCACCTATTTCTTCAACCACTTCAAATTCAATAAGATTATGTTGATTCGCATGTATGGAATCTACTGCTCGTATCGCAAAGCCATCAAAAGCAGAGCGATCAAAATGTGGTACATCGTGATCTGCAACAATCGTTTCTGCAAGAAAACGACCATAGCAATCATCTATTGATACTTCTTCTATTTCACCATGCTTAGCATGTGTCATAACCTTACTAACAGCTTCTAATACTGGTGTTAATTGTCTTTTTTCCACCATAGGCCTACTCCTTTATAGTTATTTCTAACAGACTTTTATACATTCTAATTATTTACGGGTATACAACAAAAGTTTCCAACATCTTTTCTTCTTTTTAACGATAGCTTAAAGCTTGTTTAGCTGAACTCATTACATAAAATGATGCCTTAAGGTGATGAAACTTTTTTAATAGAAAAGTCCTTGACCACGACTGCCAAATTACTAAATTGGTTTATTTTCTCATCCTTGTTAAATCTCCTCTAAAAGAAACCATGCTCCTCCATTATTTAACTGTATGCTCTTCTGGAGCTTGTGAAACTTCATCATGTACTTTTGAAGTATGATCACATGGAAGCTGGCAAGCACTTGAACAATTTGCACATTTTCCTTTTGAGCTACGTTTTAATGATTTTAAGAGCATGAATGCCGCATAACCGATAATCAATGTTCCAAGGACAATATTTATTACCATTTTATCACTTCCTTTAATATTTAGTCAGTGATCTATACTTACTACTATAAAAACATTTTTCCGACTTGATAAATAAGTAAAGAAATTACATAAGCAATTACTAGGGCATATCCAACTGAAAAAAGTGTCCATTTCGTCGAATTCGATTCTTTTTTTATCGTAGCTACTGTTGCAAGACAAGGTACGTATAAAAGGACAAATGACATAAAGCTAATAGCGGAGATTGGTGTATAATATTGTGATAGCATGCCTTGTAAAGAGTCTGTGTTAGGCGCATAGTAAATAATATTCATCGTCGATACGACAACTTCTTTTGCAAAAAAACCTGTCATCAACGAAGCGGCAGCTTGCCATGTGCCAAATCCTAAAGGGGCAAATAAAGGAGCTATATAACCACCTATTAAAGCTAAAAAGCTATTATCCATTTGTTCAGCGACACCACTTGGTCCAAAGTATGTTAACAACCAAATAAAAACAGAACCTGCAAAAATGATTGTTCCCGCTTTTTTCAAAAATCCCTTTCCCTTCTCCCACGTACTACGTGACAATGTTAACAATTGAGGGATGCGATAAGGAGGTAGTTCCATGACGAACAGTGATTTTTCTCCTTTGAAAAATATACTAGAGAACAATTTTGCTAGCACCATCGCAACAACAATTCCTAATACATACAATGAAAATACGATGACAGCTTGATGTTTAATAAAGAACGCCCCTGCAAACAACGCATATACAGGTAATCTTGCTGAGCAAGACATTAAAGGAGTTAATAATATTGTTAACAGTCGCTCTTTCGGTTGCTCAATTGTTCTAGCTGCCATAACACCTGGGACGTTACATCCGAAACCAATAATCATAGGAATAAATGCCTTTCCATTTAAGCCAATTGCCTCCATTAATCTATCCATCACTACAGCTACTCTCGCTAAATATCCTGAATCTTCAAGGAATGAGATTAATAGAAACAAGATAAAAATTTGTGGTACAAATACTAATACTCCACCAACCCCTGCCACAATGCCATCAAGTACCAACGATTGAATAAACTCCGAAGCACCGATTACCTCAAGTCCATTTGCTAACAATGATGATATTGGTCCTGAAATAAAGCCATCCAACAAATCCGCTAAAGGCGAACCGAGCCAATCAAAAGTTAACATAAAAATGATATACATAAATAGTAAAAATAGTGGTAACCCGAAGTATTTATTGGTGACTATATTATCAATTAATTCCGTTGTAGTTCTTTCCTTTGTCTCTGACACTTCCATTACGTTTACTATTAAGCCACCGATAAACTGATCACGTATATGATAGATGAATTGACGTATTGTTCCACTTTCTGTAACTTTTGATATCATCTGTTCCGTTTGGTGCTTTATTTGCTCAAGTATATTTGGTTCTAAAAATTGTCTAACATAGGATTCTACTTGTTTATTACCTTCCAAATATTGTATAGCTAACCACCGTTTTGATATGGATAACTTGTCGGGTAGTATTTCTTCAATTTGCTGAATTGCTTCTTCTAAAATAGAGCCATAATTTAATGTAAATATTCGTTCATTAGATTCATTTAGTAACGCAAGATTAGCTGTAAGTTCTTCACAGCCCATTCCAGTTCTAGCAATAATAGGAGCTACTATGACATCAAGGTTATCAGCTAATTTTTCAGCATTGATTATCAAGCCTCTTTTTTTTGCAACATCAACCATATTTAAACCGATAATGATAGGTTTCTCAAACTCTAACAACTGCACTGTTAAGTGTAAATTCCGCTTTAATTGAGAAGCATCAACAATATTAACAATTTTTTCAAATGATGCTGTCAGCATAAAATTTGTGACAACTTCTTCATCCTTTGAAAGTGGATTTAATGAATACACTCCTGGGAGATCAATGAGCTGGCCTTGTTTATCTCTTAAGATACCAATTTTTTTCTCAACGGTCACCCCACTCCAGTTGCCAACGTATTCATATGATCCAGTCAAATTATTAAACAGCGATGTTTTCCCCGTATTAGGATTCCCGAATAGTGCAATTTGTGAGGACAATATCATCCACTCCAATCTTCTCTGCCTCATTACGTCTAATGCTTATACATTGTCCGCAGCACTCAATCAATACTGGACCTCCAAATGGCATGACACACTTTAAGCAAATATTTTCACCTTCTACGACGCCCATGTATAATAACCGTTGCTTCACAAGATCACTTGCTAATGACAAATCAATAATTTT
Source organism: Bacillus sp. SM2101 (assembly GCF_018588585.1). Taxonomy (NCBI): domain Bacteria; kingdom Bacillati; phylum Bacillota; class Bacilli; order Caryophanales; family Bacillaceae; genus Bacillus; species Bacillus sp. SM2101. The sequence goes on along the minus strand of NZ_JAEUFG010000010.1, from coordinate 139,995 downwards.
TGCTGTAGAGCCTTTTTTCAAGTTAGCCATGTTCATATGATATTCCTCCTGAAATAGCTGAAAAGTTCTTCATAGCTAAATTTACAAATTATTATCTTATATGATAATGATAATTCTTCTCATTGTAATTTCATCATATAATAGATTTTTTTATTTTTGTGTAATATTTGTCACAATACAGTTGCGATATTATGAAAGATGTGTGACGTCAATTGTCAATTTACCCAATTGACACCGCATTTCCTGTCCATAAAGTTACATACAATGAAAGACCTGTGATCTCAATCACCACGCTACGCATTTGGATTGTCTATGCTATACGTAAGAATTTATTTTTTAGGCTCTTTTCGTAAACTTTGTTGCTATTGTTATGAATTTAGTACCAAATATTGTTAGTCATCTCTGTACAGAAGATAAGATGCCACGACCTCTAGTTGGGTACGGTTTATTATTTAATACGAAAAACAACAACCATTGCGAAAACAGCCATCTTTAATAATGAGGAGGGAATAGAAATGCCAAATAAATTTGATGAAAACATGATTGTAGGGGAAGTTGTAGCAGAATTTCCTAAAGCTAGTGATATTTTTAAATCGTATAGGATTGATTTTTGTTGTAATGGGAATAGACCTATAAAAGAATCAGCTCTTGAAAGAAATGTTTCTACAGAAAAAATAATTGCAGAGCTAAACAATTTATATGAAGAGAAAGAAAACGATTCAAGTTCTCAACACAACTGGAATTCAGCATCTATTACCGAACTTATCAACCGCATAATAGATAAACATCATCGTTATTTAGAAGAGGAGCTTCCACAATTAAGCCCGTATGTAACAAAGGTGATGAGGGTCCATGGACAAGCCCACCCAGAACTTATTCAAGTTCATAAGCTATTCAACACGTTAAAAGCAGATTTAGAAGAGCACCTTATGGGTGAAGAAACTGAGCTATTTCCATCATTTTTAGCGTTCGAGCACGATCCTTCTAATAGTAATCGAGACAAAATCGTCAATATTCTCGAAGCTACGAAAAATGAACATGAAACTGCAGGTGATATCTTAAAGGAACTACGTACCGTTACGAATAATTTCACGCCACCATTAGGTGCATGTAGAACGTATCAATTAGTATTTAATCGCTTAGAAGAGCTAGAATCTGATTTATTTGAACATATTCATCTAGAAAATAATATTTTATTTAATAAGATTTCATAAATTAAAACCCTCTGACAAATTGTGTCAGAGGGTTTGTTATTGAGTTTGCTGCTTTGCATGATATGAAACCTACAGGGCTTATCTGCTTGTTTTCATAAGCCAAACCATATGAAGGTTAACAAGCGACTTTTCATCCCACTCTTCTTTGCTTGGCGGGTATGTTCAGGATACTTACCCTTTTCTTCTCACCCACCAATGTAGGACATTTCGATTTTTTCTCTCATTTTTGCTGAATGTTCAGTACGTTCATCTGAATAACGATCGTGTCGTGCTCCCCACACCTTTTTAATTTCCTCTATAATTGTTTCGCTTGATGCATTAGCGCGCAATATTTTCTTAAAATCGTGGCCCTTCGATGCGAATAAACAATTGTACATTTTCCCATCTGCTGATATACGAGCCCTTGTACAGCTAGAACAAAATGACTCTGAAACAGATGTAATGAACCCTATTTCTGTATCTGTGCCTTTGTGACGATAGCATGTTGCTACTTCGCCAAAATACCGTTGCTCCACTGGTTCTAATTCAAAGTGTTCTTCTAATTGGTGAAATATTTGTTTTTTCGTTACCACTTGATCATAATTCCAGCCATTTGTGCTACCGACATCCATAAACTCAATATAGCGAATAGGAATCTCTTCCTTTTTAAAATATTTCGCCATCGGTATGATTTGTGAATCATTTAAGCCCTTTTTAACAACCATATTAACTTTTACGATTAGGCCCTCTTTTTTAGCAGCTGCTATACCTTTTAAAACTGGTGATACACCTACAGATCTGCCGTTCATTTCTTTAAAGATTTCATCTTCAATAGCATCTAAGCTTATATTTACACGCTGTAAACCAGCTTGCTTTAACTCTTTCGCATATTTTGGTAAATATATTCCGTTTGTCGTAAGAGCAATATCCTCAATCCCATCTATTAATGACAGTTGCTTAATTAAAATATGAAGATCCTTTCTAAGTAACGGTTCTCCCCCAGTTAACCTTACTTTCTTCACACCAATCTCAGCAAAGCATTTGACGAGTCTAGAAATTTCTTCAAACGTCAATAGTTCTTTCCTTTGTAAAAATGGAAAATCAGGGCCGAAGATGTCTGCTGGCATGCAATATGAACAACGGAAATTACATCTGTCTGTAACTGATATTCTTATATCCCGCAAAGGGCGATGATGTTGGTCTTGAATTGATATTGCCTGATTGACCATAAGCAATCTCTCCCCCATAAATTATTTAAGTCAGTAATAGCATATTTAACCTATTATATACATATTAAAGCAAAATATATTTATAAACAATGTGATGCTTGTCACTTAAAGAAATTAACTTGTCGTATACACTTTAACTGGGAAATATTTTTTTGGAGCGATTTCTCCTATTATTACTTTATTATCTCAGTTAAGGAGGTTTTAACATGTATGTCCAGATGTTACGAAAAATAAATATATTTCAAGATTTACCAGAGCAATCATTAGCCTTTATTTCGGAAAATCTTAAATCTCAATATTTTAATAAGGGGGAGATTATCTTTTCTGAAGTCGAGGAAGCTACATCAGTTTTTTTTGTGAAATCTGGCATTGTTCGCCTCACAAAAGGAGACCAGACTGGAAAAGAGATTGTTGTTTGTTTAAAAAAAGCAGGAGATATATTTGCTGAAGCAGCGTTATTTAGCGAAGAAGGAACAAGATACCCTGCAACTTCTCAAATGCTTCAAGAGGGGGAAGTTTTATACTTAGACACGAATCATTTGCAAGTTGAATTGATGCAAAACCCAGACATAGCTGTCGAAATGATTCGTTATATGAGTCGGCAGCTACGTAGCTTTACATCAATCATAAGAGATATCGCCTTACTGGATGTATATAGTAAAACAATTTCAACATTAGATCGATTAGCAAAAGAATTTGGAAGTAAAAAAAGTAAAGGTGTTCAAATTGAACTGCCTTTAACAGTACAAGAATTTGCAAACATAATTGGAGCTACCCGTGAAAGCGTAAGCCGAGTTTTTTCAAAATTAAAAAGTGAACATATTATAGACATTGAAGAAAAGAAAATCATCATTTGTGACTGGAATCAATTTTCGACGATGTATAAACACTAATTCTTGTCGCACAGTTGAGCAATTAATATTCTCATAATTAAAATCAAGTGGAGTGCTCCTCCACCTGATTTACTCTTTAAATATGGCGTTAACCTTATTGTTGTTTTAAAATATTTTCCGTTAAATCAAGTACAGGGTTTTCAGGTGATCTCTTATTAACTTGATGCATGCTATAAATCCAGTTTTCTCCTTTTCCGTCCTCAACAGCAAATAATATTCTATCTTCATCTGAATTATATATATAATCTACGCCATTTAGGTTTCTCTTCTCTGATTGCTCTAATTCTTTATCACTCATATGCCATGTAGTGCCATTTGTACTTGAAATTATATTAATATAAACCTTTTCGTATAGTTCGTTTTTTAAGGTCATTGAAATTACAACTATGTTAGAACTTAGTTCTCCTTCTTTTGTAACAAACTCTAGACCCTTACTTTTACCCTCTTTATACATTTCTTCATATACATTTAAGAGGTTTTCTTCACTTTTAATAGTGTATTGTATTTGTCCTTTATCTAGTTCATAGGCTCCAGGAAATTCAGTTGGTAATAAGACTTTATTTTCAATAAAGTTTTTCATATTTGTATAATCAGAAAAATATGTATCATTTTTAACAGTTCGTACAGCACTTGGACCATATCTTTCGTATTGATCAATAGGTAGAAAATAAAGAGAATCACCTGGTTCAAGCGTATTTTTTAACTCATCGATTTTATCATCATATTGTTTCAAACTTGGATGATCCCACTCTTCGTTTGTAACCTCTAGCATCGTTTCACCTTTTGTATTTAACAACGACCAGCCATTTAATTTTGCAGCGACACCGACTGACGTTGTTAAAATAATGAGTAATACCGTTGTCATTAACACTAGCCTTCGGTTAACAAAGAAGCTTGTTCTTTTACTATCTTTCTTGTAAAACACAGCTTCATGTATTTGTTGTTCATTCATTGTAGGGATTTGTTCATTTTTCAATGATCGTTCAAAGTCTTCAAAGGAATGAAATTTCTTCATCTTTTATCCTCCTATTCTCGTTTGCTAGTAAATATCTTTTTAGCTTTTTCCTAGCCCGCTCATAGCATTTGCGCACTGCAGGTTGATTACTACTCATAATTTGCTCAATTTCTGTGTATGAAAGCTCCTGAACTGTTTTTAAAATAATAATCGTACGTTCTTTTGCTGATAATTCTCGTAAAGCATCTGAAATCTCTTCACTAAACTCTGTTTCATGCATTGTTGCATTATTATGAGCTAGCGGTTCATTATGAGGTTGAAATGGTATAAATTTGATTAACCTTTGTCTTTTTATGACATTCAAACAATGATGATATGCAATTTTGTATAACCAAGCAGATAGATTGGTTTCATTGGTTATTTTATGCAAGTTATTATAAGCCTTCACGAACACTTCTTGAGTAGCATCTTCAGCATCTAGGACATTTCTAAGCATATGAAAACAATATGTATGAATCCTTTGATAATTTGTACTAATCAATTGGCTAAAATCAACGTTATAATCGTTCAATATTTTGTCTTTGTTTTCTGCTACCTTTTTCAACTTCCATCCCTCCTCTTTTCTTTGATAAAGGCAATCTTCGCATTGACTGTTGTTTTTTTCGTCCTTATAATTAAAAGTTATGTTCAAAGCTGTTTTAAATCTGTTTACTACATGTAAAAAAACAACCGTTTGTAGCATCTTTTCATTAGCACTTACGGCAATGATACAATACTTATTGGTATTTCTAATGTAGTGACAATGACAACTAAGTTTACGAAAAGAGCCTGATAAATAAGCGTTTCATAATTAAAACAATTTTACTCATCAATTTGTGACATTTTATGAAAAATTTTAATTAATTTTAAGTTAGAATGAATGAGAAAGTATAAATTAAGTTCAACGTGTAGGATTCAAACTTTATAATACTATTATCTTTGTGGTACAACATCAAAAAAAATCATAATCCTTTCGATAACCCAGTAGAATGATAATATTTACGTTGCAGTTTTGAATGTTTTCATATTTAATAGAAGTAACAACTAATTCTTCCATAAGGTAGGTGGTAACAATAAAAACTCAACCCCAGCCTACAAAACCGACCATGTCTGTTGAGCTAAAAGAATTGTTGAATTCCTCTGAGTACACCGTGAAAGTTAACAAAGGCTCATACCTTTTTCAAGAAGGGATGGAGGCTACAGAACTTTACATCATTCGTTCGGGAAGAATACAAATTAGTAAAATTTCTGCAGATGGACGTGAACTTACATTAAGAATATGTCGACAAGATGACATCGTAGGTGAGCTTACACTTTTTACTGATGATGCAAAATATATTCTCAATGCAAAAGTGCTTGAGGATTGTGAAGTAGCTGTCATAAAAAAAGACCATCTCGAGACGCAATTTTTTCAAAATAGCCAACTTGCATTTGAATTTATGAAATGGATGAGTGATCACTTTCGGAAAACGCAAACGAAATTTCGCGATTTAGTTCTAAATGGAAAAAAAGGTGCGCTATATTCTACTCTTATTCGTATGTCAAACAGCTATGGAATTAAGAAAGAAGATGGAATTTTTATTGACTTACCTCTTACGAATCAGGAGCTGGCAAACTTTTGTGGTACAACTAGAGAAAGTGTCAATCGCATGTTAAATGACTTGAGACGTCAAAAGAAAATATCAATGAATAAAGGATTTATTACGATTCTTGATTTAGAGTTCTTAAAAACAGAAATTAATTGTGAAGAGTGCCCTGCTATTATTTGTAGTATTGATTAACCCGTCTTATTATCTTTAATGTTATTGGGGCATTCTTTTACAACTGGCAAGATACCACGAACAAGGGAACTCCCCTTTGGAGTTCCCTTGTTTTCTTTATTAATTAGTCTAGTATTTTACAAAGAAGCTGGAAACTTTTAATCTAGTTTTTCTCTGCTAACTGTATCGTTTCTCCTGGTTTTACTTCTAATTTATTTTCCACCTCGAATTTCTCAACATTTTCTTCATTATAAATGCCAGGTGCATCTGTATGAATAGGAATGACATGATCAGCATTAATCATTATTGCTGCATCTATCGCCTCCTCTACATTCATATTATCATATGTACCGTCCATACCTAATAAGGCATAATTTATATTTTTATCAGACAATAAATTCATTTCATCTATTTTTCCAGTATCTCCTGTATGATAAACTCGCAGTCCATCAAACTCTAGTACATAACCATAGGATAAATCTATAGGATGGTGATCATTATAAGCTGCGACTGCACTAATATGAATACCTAATACCTCAATGTTTTTACCAGGTAAGTCACTCTCAATCTTTTTATTTTCAAAATCGTAAAATTGTGTAATGATTTCTGTTTGATCTTTTTTCGTTACTTTTGACAAATCACTGTGATCATAATGTCCATGAGTGGATAGAATTATATCTGCTGGTTCAGAGTAATCCTCCTCATCACCTGCCCATGGATCGATGTAAATGACTTTCCCATCGCTCGTTTTAATTTTCACACTTGCGTGGCCAATTACTTGAAGTGATGGAGGTCCCTCTGTAGTACTAGCATCCTCCTTACTACAGCCAAATATAAATAGTGAAGTGATTAATAAACATGCAAATATAGTAACTTTCCGCTTTGAGAACAAATACATTCCTCCTAAAATGTTAAATTTTTCACATTGATTTTACCATAAAATACATATAAATCATACTTATATTCATAATTTTCAGATTATTAATTGGTCCGCAAGCTTATTTGTTGTGATTTTTACTACGCATCATCATGGTAATTTTCATAATTTAGTGCAGCGGCTAACTTATACAAATTTTAAGATCATGATAAATAGTGAAGAGTTCTTATAAATTCCATAAAAAATTCCGAATTTACGTTACAAAATATAGGCATACTTTCTTTTTCAATTTTATTAACAGCTTTACTACGGCCGTTATTAGTAATTTCATTATTGAAGGATTTAGGTCGTTTCTCACGTAGAGAAAAAATTAAAGAACATTAAATAATCCCTTTTTCTCTACCAAAATTTAATAATGCTTCGTAAGAATCTCCAGATAGACCTAAAATTTCACAAAATGCTGGTTCAGTCTTATATCCTTTTATTTTTAGATTAATGACTTGTTCCCTTATACCTGGAAACTCTTTTATTATAAATCTCTCTATAACCATGTGTTGGTAAGCATATTGTTGTAAAACTGGCTGAGATTGCCCAAATATTTCAAATTCAAAGCCGTGATATATAAAATTGGCCTTGACCACTTCCAAATTTCTAATATTTTTTCTGGTGATCTTAAAATCGATTTCATTCTCATATAGTTTTTTTACTTTATTTTCAAATCTTAGTTTATGTAAATGATCAACTTCCATAATAATGTCTAAATCAGAATCGATTACATCAACACCAATTGGTATCGTTCCACATACTACAGGATCATACTCAACTAAGTCTTTCATTATTCCTAAATTTTCTATGGCACTATATGCTTTACGCTGTTTTGCTGTTCCCACTTTTAAACTTATCAGAGAATTATACACCGTTTCCCTCCTAAAAACATGTCAATATTATTGTCGTGGTTATATACATTTCATCATGACATAACTAGAAATCAATATAAATAGCAACAAAGTCTACCGAAAAGGTCCCTTTTAGTTTATGTTTTTCTTATAAGACATTAAACATGTTTAAAATTAAGTATTCAAGCTGTTTGCTTTAGGTAAAAAAACAATAACTTAATAATACAAAGTTATATGTCGACCTGACACCTTTGATCGAATAAGAAAAAATCCTGCCAATATTTCAACAGGATTTATATTATAGCACTATCTTATAAGCTCCATCTAAAAGCTTTCAGAATTGATATTTACATTTTGACAAGTTGATCAAAGCATCCTTGTTAAAATGAGAGAATTAACGAAAAGAGCTCTTCTCACCTGATCTATTTATATATCCAGATAAAAACGATAGCATGACATGTACGCCTGCTTTGACAGTTGAATTTGCTTGATCCTTATGTGGATCGAGACAAACAATATCCATTGCCTTCACTTTGTCACTTTGACCAGCAATATAAACTGCATCAAACAACTCATCTGCTCTCATCCCACCTGGTGTTGCAGCCGGTGCCCCAGGTCCAGCAGTAATATCTAGTACATCCATATCAACAGTCAAATATATTGTATCTACCTGATTACTCAGTTCATCTATTGCTCGCTTTACTACGTGTTCAATCCCTTGCTTACGTGCCTCACGTAGTGTCGTATAATTCAGCCCACACTCGTCCGCATAGTCCTTTAATGATTTCGCATTAAAGAAACCGTGAAGACCTATATTATATACATGCTTACCTTCTACTATCTCGTTTTCAATAAGATTTCTAATTGGAGTACCGTTTGCTGGACCAAATTCATCTACATCTCGTAAATCAAAATGAGTATCAAACTGTAAAATACCTATTTTCTCATTAGGATGTGACTGCTTCCACCCTTTCACTAGCATTGCAGTAATAGAATGATCTCCACCGAGCATGATTGGGAACACATGTGGATGATGTTGACGCATTGCTACCATTGCATCGGTAATATTTTGATGACACAATGCAATGTCTGTAACATGCTGTTTGACATCACCTAAATCTACTACAGAAAGGTCCGTTAAATCAATGTCATAATCAATATTATATGTCGTAAAAGACTTCCATTCTCTGCGCATCGCCTCAGGATTCTCACTGGCGGCTGATGCACTAATTGATGATCGTGAAAGAGGTATTCCTAAAATAGAAATATCAAAGTTCTCCCACTTAACATCATGATTTACAGGTAATGTTTCAATCCATTCATGTACTTTAGGTTCTGTTATATTCTCGTTTCTATCCCAGCTAAATGGTGGTCGCTTAAGCAACGGGTACGGATAATTAGACACAAAGCTTCCCTCCATCAACGACAATTTTACCGTTTTTAATAACCGTATCAGTATGGTTCATGCCGTAATGGTATGGTAATTGCATATAATTCGGTACATCGACAATTAATATATCTGCTTTTTTACCGACCTCAATACTACCTATTTCTTGTCCTCGTTTAATCGCATGAGCAGCATTGATTGTTGCAGCACAAATGACTTCAGCAGGAGTCATACCCATTTTTAAACAGCCCAGATTCATAATAAATGGCAATGAAACAGTAGGTGAAGACCCAGGGTTACAATCAGTGGATAAAGCTACTGGGACACCTTTATCAATCATTTTGCGCCCATTTGCAAATTCAGCCATGAGGAAAAATGCTGTTCCTGGGAGCAACACGCCTATAACATCATTTTCTGCCATCATTTCCATACCTTTTTCCGAAGCTTTAAGCAAATGGTCAGCCGACACTGCTCCAACTTCTGCTGCAGTTTCTGCTCCGCCATATGGCTCAATCTCATCTGCATGGATTTTAGGAAGTAAGCCATGTTCCAATCCAGCTTGTAAAATACGCTTTGATTGCTCTGGTGTAAACACACCGTGTTCACAAAATACGTCATTAAATTCAGCAAGTTTTGTCTGAGCAACCTTAGGGATCATTTCATTTACAACGACATCTACAAACTCATCAGGTCGATCTTTATATTCGGCAGGTACCGCATGTGCACCCATAAAAGTAGAAACAATGTCAATGACGTGATCATCATTGAGCTGTTTTGCTACTTCAAGCTGCTTTATTTCATGCTCTAATGCTAAGCCATAGCCACTTTTCGCTTCCACAGTCGTAACACCATGAAGTAAAAACTGATCTAGTCTACGTTTACTTTCCACATATAATTGATCATGACTAGCTTCCTTCGTTGCTTTTGTCGATGCATGAATGCCACCACCAGCATTCATAATATCCATATAGCTCGCACCTTTTAGGCGCATATTAAATTCATTTTCCCGGCTTCCTGCATGCACTAAATGTGTATGCGGATCTACTAAGCCAGGTAAAACCACTTTGCCTCGCGCATCAATCACTTCTGCTTCATCAATTCGATTCTTAAATTGTTCATGTAGTTGTTCATCCGTACCAACAGCTATGATTTTGTCGCTCTCCAACCAGACACTGCCGCCTTTAATTACTTCAAGGTTTTCCATTTGCTCTAACTTACGTGGATGTTCTGAACTACCTTTCAGCGTTATCACTTCATTTGCATTTCTAATAAAAAGTGGTTTCATAATTACCCTCCTCCCCTTAATCCATCATTGGAATGTGTATACCTTTTTCTTTTGCTGTCTTTTTCGCTAAATCATACCCCGCATCTGCATGACGAACAACTCCCATACCAGGATCTGTCGTTAACACACGTTCAAGCCTTTTTGCAGCTTCTGGTGTTCCATCAGCAACGATGACCATACCTGCATGCAATGAATATCCCATTCCTACACCACCACCATGATGTACAGACACCCAGCTTGCACCACCGATGCTATTTATTAAGGCATTCAAAATTGGCCAATCAGCTACTGCATCACTTCCATCCATCATGCCTTCAGTTTCACGATTTGGTGAAGCTACTGAACCGGAGTCTAGATGATCACGTCCAATAACAATTGGTGCTTTCAACTCACCGCTAGCAACCATGTCATTAATAATTTTCCCAAATTTAGCGCGCTCTCCATAACCTAACCAACAAATACGAGATGGTAACCCTTGAAATTGGATTTTTTCACGAGCCATTTTAATCCAATTGCATAAATGTTTATTGTAGCTAAACTCACGTAAAATGACTTCATCCGTCTTATAAATATCTTCTGGGTCTCCTGATAAAGCAACCCATCTGAAAGGCCCTTTTCCTTCACAAAACTGTGGTCGAATATAAGCTGGTACAAAGCCAGGGAAATTAAAAGCGTTGTCCACTCCTTCATCCTTTGCTACCTGCCTAATGTTATTTCCATAGTCGAAAGTAATCGCACCCAGTTTCTGCATTGTTAACATCGCTTTTACATGTTCAGCAATACTCTTTTTAGATTCACTCTCATATGCTTTTGGATCAGCTTTACGTAACTCATCTGCCTTCTCTAGAGAATAGCCTAAAGGTATATATCCATTAATTGGATCATGTGCGGACGTTTGATCTGTTAGTACATCTGGAGTAAATCCTTTGCTAATCATTTCTGGTAATACTTCTGCAGCGTTTCCTAATAAGCCAATCGATAGTGGTTTCCCCTGTTCCTTCGCTTCACGTGCCAATTGAATAGCTTCATCAATACTTTCTGTCATTATATCTAGATAGCGTGTTTCAATGCGTCGTTGAATTCTAGTTCGATCTACCTCAATAGCAATACAAACACCTTCATTTAAAGTGACAGCTAAAGGCTGTGCTCCACCCATACCACCTAATCCGGCTGTTAGAGATATCGTTCCTTTTAGTGTACTATTGAAATGCTGGCGTCCAAGTTCAGCAAACGTTTCATATGTGCCTTGAACGATCCCTTGGCTGCCGATATATATCCAGCTTCCAGCTGTCATTTGTCCATACATCATTAAGCCTTTTTTATCAAGCTCATGGAAGTGGTCCCAATTTGCCCAAGCTGGCACAAGATTTGAGTTTGCAATTAACACTCTCGGTGCGTCCGTGTGTGTTTTAAACACCGCAACTGGTTTCCCAGATTGAACAAGCATCGTTTCATCGTCTTCTAAATTGTGTAAAGTTTTTATAATCGCATCATAGCTTTCCCAATTACGAGCAGCTTTGCCAATACCTCCATATACAACGAGATCTTCAGGTCTTTCTGCTACATCCTCATTTAAATTATTCATGAGCATTCTTAATGCTGCTTCTTGAATCCAACCTTTTGCATGTAATTCTGATCCTGTATAATTTTCAATGCTACGCTTATTTGTACTCATCATAAACACCCCATTATTCATTTCTTATGAGTAAGTATACTAGGGGAGATTTCAGAAAAATAGAACAAAACTTTGTGAAATTCAAGACGATATCAAGTTGGCATCATTAAAATAGAAGGATTTACGTGAAATAATAGTAATTTATTTTGTTATTAGTATTTTTTTTTGATTTTAGATGTATTCATCGTTTTGCCATTTTACAGATAACACATATACAAATAGGGGTTCATGTTCTTATCATCGTTTGAAAGAGTAAAGGTGCAACAAAACTAAAGTTGTTTATTTCTTAGTGAGAAAAATCATACTATGCGAAAAACTCTTTTCGTACACTTTGTTGCTTTGTACCATTAGAGGCTGCTTTATATGTAAGTCATCATTTTGCAAAAGAAAAGATCCCCCCAACGCCAGTTGTGTATGTATTTATTACCTAATAAAACAACATGTTATGCGAAAACAGTCATTATGAAGAGTGACTATACATAGCTGTTTTCATTCAATAACATGACAGCAAAGCTCACTCACTAATACACCCGTGTTAAAACATAGACCTAATTTAAATCTATATCTTTCTCCATTCTATACTCTCTAGGAGTAACACCCATCACCTGCTTAAAAATTCTACTGAAGTAATTTGCATTTCGAAAACCAGCTTTATTTGCAACCTCTTTAATTGATAAATCTGTTTCCCATAACAATCTCTTCGCAGCGTGAACCCGAAGGTTGGTCACAAGCTGAATAAAAGATATGTTCATTTTTTTGTTAAGTAAATGGCTAAAATAGCTGGGGCTTCTACCTGTGTATTTAGCAACGTCCTCTAATGATAAATTTTGATGATGATAATTCCTTTCAATATATGCCACGCCTAGTTCGACGACATCGTGACGTGAAGATTCTAGTTGATTTTGAGCACCATCAAATAATTGACCCGTAAACAGAATCATTTGTTGAACAGAGCGGTATAAGACTGGACTATATAAAATTTCTTCAAAAACCTTATGGTATAACTCTTCGTACACCCCTTGATCTAAATAAAACGATTTCATATATCGACGTATTTGTGCTAGTATGCTTGTTAATCTAGTTCGTACTAATCCTGGTTCGGGAAAAGGCTCTGAAATTGATAGAAAATGGCGGTACATCCATGACTTAACCATATCCTTATCCTTATTATTAAGCATATCTATCCATTCTCTTTGCTCTTGAGGAGTTAAAAAAGGGTCAATAGTATGCCATTCAACATTTTGCTTTACATGTATAAGTTGCCTGTATCCTTTAAAGTATGTTACTTGTAATGCCCCTTTTGCTTGCATGTATGCTTCGTGAAGTGACTTAATTATCCCTTGGCTATGAATAACGATAGCCATTGGTTCATTTTTTTCTTCATCCCAATCTTGAAGGAGTCGATTTCCAACTGCTTCTAACTGTTTTGTATTTTTGTTTTGAAAAACTAATACAATTAAATCACTGACAGGTAATAGTAATACATCCTCCATTACATAATAGGTTTCAAGAAATAAGCGAAGCTCAGCTAACTTATTTTGATCTTCAGTTTGTAATACCATTAAAGAATCAGCCGTTTCATTTTGGTGATCTTGGATAAAAAGCGAACGATAAGTTGTAGTATTATACTTATTAGCTTGACGTTGTTTAGAGCTATGTTCCGCTCTTAAAACATTAACTGAACGATACAAAGTTTTCTTTAATGACTCTGGTGAATTTGGTTTTACTAATAAATCAACAGCTTGCAGCTCTATCGCTTGCTTTGCACGCTCATATGTCGCTTCGGCTGAAACAGCTATGACGATTTGTGTATATTGTTTTATCCTACTCAATAGTATGTTCCAGTGCTCTCTTGGGATCATATCAAGCTCTATGATTGTTACTTCTGGAACATCATTTTCAAGGTTGATAATAAGCTCGTCAAATGAACTAGCTAGCAATATTTGCTCAAATGAAAATGAGTTTGCCGATACTAACCAACGTATCCCTATCCTTTCATCTTGATCACGGTCTGCAATAAGTAATTTCATATGACTTCTCCTTATGTAAGTCTCTTTTATACATTATAAGAAAACTAATTTATATGATAAAGTAATGAGAGATATATTTTTATTAAGAGAGGAGATTTAAGATGAATACATATCCAAACACAAATGCAACAATTGAGCTTATTAAAGAACTAGTATCTATTCCAAGTCCATCTGGCCATACAGACAACATCATTCAATTTATTGAAGATAAACTTACTAACATTGGGGTCGAGAATAGCCGCAATAGAAAAGGTGGACTGCTTGCAACTCTTCCTGGAACTGACGGCACGAAACATCGAATGTTAACAGCACATGTAGATACACTTGGTGCTATGGTTAAAGAAGTCAAGAGTAATGGTCGGTTAAAACTTTCGATGATCGGAGGTTTTCGGTGGAATTCTGTTGAAGGAGAGTATTGTCAAATTGAAACCTCGGACGGACGGACATATAAAGGTACCATTCTGATGCATCAAACGAGCGTACATGTATATAAAAATGCTGGTGAAGCTAAACGAAATGAGGAGAATATTGAAGTTAGAATTGATGAAAAGGTAGAGAATGCAGAGGACGTTCGCTCTCTAGGTATCGAAGTTGGAGATTTTGTGTCATTTGATCCTAGAGTTGAAGTTACTTCAAGCGGGTTTATAAAATCTAGACATTTAGATGATAAAGCAAGTGTAGCTATCTTACTACAACTAATTGAACATATCAAAAAAGAAAACATACAGCTACCACATACAACACATTTTCTTATTTCCAATAACGAAGAAATTGGCTATGGTGGAAACTCTAATATTACACCTGAAACCGTTGAATATTTGGCAGTTGACATGGGAGCTATTGGAGATGGTCAAGCTTCTGATGAATATACAGTGTCTATTTGTGCGAAGGATTCTAGCGGCCCGTATCATTATGGCCTTAGAAAAAAGTTAGTTCAATTAGCTAACGATAATAATATTGACTATAAGGTTGACATATATCCTTTTTACGGATCTGATGCATCCGCAGCTATACGTTCAGGATTTGATATTGTTCACGGACTTATTGGCCCTGGTATTGAATCATCACACGCCTTTGAGCGTACCCATCAAACTTCAATAATTAATACTGAAAAGCTACTTCTTTCATATGTTCAAACAGCAACAATATGTTAAGACTTGTATAGTAGGTGGAGCTTTACTCCATCTACTCTTTTTTTTCCTTCATTTGTCGGTTAAGATTCATCCGTACATGTTTTCCTCTGTAAAAAATGGGTAGTCATTATCCGCATATGTCTGTATCAACTCTTTCATTAAACCCATATACATAACCTAAAATAGATTACACATTTTTGGAGATGAAGGATTGATGCTAAAAAAAACTGTCTTAATTATTGCATCCCATCCTGATGACGAGCTGCTTGGTTCGGGTGCAACTATAAAAAAATTAATAAATGGTGGCTATGAAGTTATTACTGTAATAACTGCTCAAGGCCGTAACAAAGAAGATGAATATATCACCAACTGCTGTATAGAAGCAAATAAAGAGTTAGGTGTAAAAGAAGTTATTTTCCTCGAGTATCCTAATTTAGAAATGGAAACTTTCCCACTTCACCTTATTAATAAGAAAATTGAAAAGTTAATTACAATATATCAACCTTGTAAAATATTCACTCACCATTATGGCGATTTAAATAAGGACCATCAAGTTACATTTCAAGCTGTTATGACTGCTGCACGTCCTATAGCTGGAAGTGCCCCAATCGACATAATTTGCTTTGAAACAGTTTCATCTACCGAATGGACTCACCATACCAATGATCAAACTTTTAAACCAAATTACTATGTTGACGTAACTGATACAATCGATAATAAATTGAATGCCCTTAAACATTACGATGTTGAAATGCGCCTTTTCCCCCACCCCCGTTCGTTTGATGGAATAAAGTTTTTAGCAAGGTATAGAGGGATGACAGTTGGTGTACATTATGCTGAGGCTTTTGAAATTATTAGGAGGATCCAACATGAAGACAATTGGTGATTTTTCAAATAAACAGATAACAATTTCCAAGTTAGCGAAACTACAAGTTCCCGCACCAGATTTACTTGCCATGATGGATCATCATTTCCAACAACAGATACTTAAGAAAGACAAGAAAGATCCATTCGAGGATTCAAATAACGACAACATTCAATCTTCAACAACATGAAACATGATGACAAATCAAACTAGAGGGCACAAAGGGGAAGTGGACATTGAGAATATTACTAACGACTTTCTGGAACTATCCTCATGTTGGAGGTTTATCTAACTATATCACTAATCTAAAACACGGCCTGGAGAATCGTGGCCATGTCGTTGAAATTACATGTCCAAACGAGTTTGATGGTTATGTAAACACAAAGAACAACATAAGTGACTATTTGTGGAAATTTTACCAACAACGCTACGGTAAAGATAAGAAGAAGTTTTTTCAGCTTGACGTTAACTTTTACACATATTTAACACATTTAAGTCAACAAAACCTTGAGGGTTATGATATTTTACACGCTCAGGATTTAGCAACTGCGTATATTTTAGGTATGCTTAATGAACATTATGAAAAACCACTACTTTATACTCCTCACGGGATTTTAAGCCTCACTAGAATAAAATTTAAAGAAGTAGACAAAGATTCACTTTCAGCAAGGTACTTTATTGAAATTGATAAAAGGGCTGTTCAATATGCGGATAAGATTATCATCCTATCAGATCATTTCCGTGAACCGCTAAAGCAACTAGGTGCACACGATTCAAAAATGCTAACAGTTCATACAGGAATAGAAGAAAATGAAGAAATAGAGTACACCAAAGGTGCAAACCGTCATCAAACGATCATTTCTTGTATTGCTCGTCTTACTCAACGTAAGGGTCACCATATTTTGTTAGAAGCCCTAAACATGATTAAAGAGCATTTAGATCATGTTGAAATTAGGATTATTGGTGACGGTAAGACGAGAGAGGATTTAGAACAACAAGCACAACATTTACGTTTGTCAAATGTAGTGTTCTTAGGAAGTAGAGACGACATCCCTCAGCTATTAAAGGAAACGGACATTTTTGTTTTACCTACTATAAATGATAGTCTACCAATTTCTATCATTGAAGCGATGCATATGGGGTTACCTATCGTTTCATCATATGTAGGAGGAATTCCCGAATTAATTCATCATCAGAAGGAAGGTTTACTTTCAACACCAGGTGACATTGAAACACTCTCAAAGCATCTGCTACTACTTATCCAAAATCCCTCTTTAAGAAACGAACTAGGGGAAAATGCCCGCAAGTTTGCACAAGCTGAGCTAACAGTTAACGAGATGTCAAGAAAAATTGAACAGGAGTACCAATCTTTATTATAGAAAGGTAGTTGAAATATGGTTGAGCGTAAGCATCCTGCAATCGTTCTTGATTTAAGTGCAAATGGAATTGGTATTGTAAGAAGTTTAGGTAGAAAAGGAGTGGATGTATACGCCTTTGATACAGGAAAAAAATACAAAATCGGCAAAACATGTTATGCAACATGTAAGAGTTGTCCTGACCCTATTAAAGATGAAGAAGGCTTGCTTACCTTCCTATTAAATTTAGGTAAGACATTTTGTTGTAAAGCTGTGCTATATGCTGGTTCAGATGATTTTCTCTATTTTATGTCAAAGCATAGAGAAATATTGTCTATGTATTATTTATTTTTATTACCTGAGCACTCAACTATTCATGCATTAATCGATAAACGTTTAACGTATGAACTAGCTACAAAGTATAATATTCCATGCCCGACAACCTTTTTTTTAGATCTGGAAGAGGAATTGGAAGATATTCTTAACAAATTAACATTTCCGTGTATTATAAAGCCTGTTTATGGACATAAGTTTCGTCAACATATTAATAAAAAAATTATCATGGTTCATAGTGCAGAAGAATTAAAAACTGTTTTTCCTTACTATCGGCAATTTGGTGAGTTAATGCTACAAGAATTTATTCCCGGTGATGACAGCACTTTTTACAAACTGGCGACTTTTCTTGATGAAGATATGAATGTAAAGGCTCTTTTCACACTACAAAAAATTCATCAATTCCCGCCAAATATGGGTACAGGTGCCCTCATTATTAGTAAAAGAGATGAAGAAATTATTGAT
Source organism: Bacillus sp. SM2101 (assembly GCF_018588585.1). NCBI lineage: Bacteria > Bacillati > Bacillota > Bacilli > Caryophanales > Bacillaceae > Bacillus > Bacillus sp. SM2101. Next base: position 121,625 of record NZ_JAEUFG010000010.1, on the reverse strand, counting down.
GTTGGCTTACCATTTCTAAAAGAATTGGAGTGTAGGGGAGTAGCCATGGCCGAATTTAAAAAAGATCCCCGTGATGGTGAACTTAAGTTTATTGAGATCAATTCTAGATTATGGCTTTCTCATAGTTTAACAGAGGCTTGTGGTATAGATTTTGCTTATTTATACTACCTATACTTAACAGGTCAAGACCCTGAACCGCGATTGTATCAAATAGAAGACATTAAATGGATTTATCTTGTACGGTATTACCTTGCCTACCTCCAAAAAAGGGAATATGGTGAAATGACTTTTAATGACTTCAAGAAGGGACTATCTGGAAACAAACAATATGCACTATTCGCATGGGATGACCCGATGCCATTTTTGCGCAGTACATTTTCTCATCTTTATAATTCTTGGAAAACTAAAAAACAGGAAGAAAACACATAATGGATATCGCCAACATTAAAAAGGTTTTTCAAAACACCGATTTTCATCATCAAATAAAACATAAGTTTGGCAAATTTAAGTCATTTGTTCCTGATTCAATTCAGCAATTAAGAGCATCTGCGAAAAGTATGATTTATAAATTAGACATCTCAACAGAATTTGGTATTCAACCAATTATTTTTAAACGTTATATAGGGTCAAAAAATAGAAATACTGTAGAAATAAATTTATATGAAAAAGCTCTCCCCTTTCTAAAAGAGTTCATGCCAACAATATACGCAACTAAATCAAATATATTTGATAACGAAACATGGATGTTAATAGAATATATTGAGCCTTTGCGTGGACGAATACCTCCTCCAAATCATTTTGACTATATCATACCAACAATTGCAAAATTACATGCCCACTCATATGAGCAAAATTTCTACGATAATATCGATTTGTTTAACCCCTGGTTTCCAACATTTCATTCGAAGAAAATGAAAACACGAAGACAAGCTAAAATACAAAAAACAAAATTGTATCTTATTGATGCGTTACACCATAAGCGCTTAAAGAAAATGATAGAACCTACGCACAGCATAATACAACAAATATTAAGTGAAAGCTCTTTATCATTTTCTGAACTAGTAAAGAATGGACAATGCATCGTACACGGTGACCTTCATTTACAAAATATATGCTGCAATCATTTTCATCAAAATACTAACAACCATATTCAAATGATTGATTGGGAATCGTCTAGATTTGCATCAGGTTGGTTTGATATCAATTTACTAGTTGAAAGATATCTTGGGTTACGTAATTCCGAGAAAAACAATGATGATAGCATTCGAAACCATTGTGTTCAATTATATACTAAGGAAATGAACAAAAGAGGAATCTCCTTTCAAGGTGACCCTATGATATTATATAAAATGTCTTATTTACAGTACGTCCTTGAAACTGGCTTACTAGTACAATTACAAAAAGAGTTTGATGGTAACAAAGGTGTATTGCTTACCTATTATCTAGACAAAGTTTTGATTTGGGGTAAAGAACTCAATTTGTATAGCTAATGCTTTTCTAGATGTTCAAACAAAACGTTCGTTAAAAAGGCACTATTCAAAAATTATAGATTGTACGAAATTGCTATCTTGTTAACGAAGAAAAGCTACAGTTAACGCTAGTTATGAAAAGAGGCCGAGCTTTAACATAGCTACATACAAAAAGGTGTATCCCACTCAAAGATATAGAGGAAGGCTACACCTACTTCAGCTTGTTATATTAAGTATTCACTGATTTTGACCGCAATGCTTTCGGTATATACACACAGAATGGTTCACTTTCTAAAAAATTTCCAGTCACTGCATACGACCTTGCACGTGAGCCACCACAAACAAAGCGGAATTCACATACACCACATTTCCCTTTAAATTTGTCTGGATTTCGCAAATCTTTGAAGATAGGAGAATTTCTATAAATATCCGCTAATGTCTTCTCTCTAATATTTCCAGCTTTGACAGGCAGTAATCCACTAGGAAATACATCACCAATATGAGATATAAAAACAAAACCATTGCCGTCATTGACACCTTTTGGTGCTCGACCTAAACCATCAATTTGACCCGTTTTTCCTTCGTTTAAGGCATCTGCATAACGGATAGCTCGATCTGTATCTTTTGCTTCTTTCATTTTCTGTTGAATAACGACACGACGATAATGTTGTGCTGCTGTTGTTTTAATATCAAACGGTACCTTTTTACTTAATTCATATAGCCAGTGAAAAATCTGTTCGTGTTGTACTGGGGATACCATATCTGACTCTTTCCCCCTTCCGGTAGGAACGAGAAAAAATACACTCCACAGGACGCATTTTAACTCTTCTACAACCTTAGCCATCTCTTCTAGCACATCAACATTGTAGCGAGAAATCACTGTATTAATTTGCACTGGAATTTCTAACTCGTGTAAATATTTTATGGCATTCATTGTTAAATCAAATGATCCTTTCGTTCCACGAAAATGATCATGTACTTCAGCAGTTGGACCGTCTAAACTAAAAGCCCACCGTGCTAAACCAACCTCTTTTGCCTTCTCAATCGCTTGTTTAGTTACATTGGGAGTGGCACTAGGTGTCATGGATACCCTTACACCTTTTTTTATCGCATAATCTGCAATATCATATACATCTTCCCTCATCAAAGGGTCTCCACCTGTAAACACCAACATTGGATTATCCATTTCATAAATCTGATCTATTAATTGTTTACCTTCCTCAAAGGATAATTCTCTAGGGTCCCGTCTAGTTTGAGCTTTTGCTCGACAATGCAAGCAGTGTAATTGACAAGCACGCGTTAATTCCCAAATGACTATAAATGGATTTTTATTAAAATCTCGATCAAACATAAGGACTACCTCCTCAACATTCATGTAAATATTGTAATTATTTTGATTTGAGTATGTATGTGATATGCATCACATATTCTTGTGGACAAATTGTGAATGGTAACTATTGAAAAAATTATTAACAAGTGAACTGAATCACACCAAACATAATTGAAAATTATTATCATTAAATCAAAGGATATGACGAGGAGGAATAAAAAATGAACGATATAGAAGCAAAGAACATCGTTGAGTTAGATGTGAGAGAAGATATAAATAAAAAGCTTCAGCCATTTCAAAAAATAACAAATACTGTTTCTTCATTGAAAGATGATGACATTTTTATATTACACGCACCTATTAAACCTACACCGCTACTTACAATTATGAAAACAAAAGGTTTTACTTATACCGTTGAGAAGGTAGCAGCAAAGCATTGGAAAGTGACCTTCGTGCGAGGTGAGAAAAATGATTCTTGATAATCGAGGTTTAGAGCCTCCCCAACCAATGATGAGAACACTTGCAGCATTGGAAAAACTTCAAGATAACGAAGTTCTTTCAATTATTAATGATAGACGACCTATGTTCTTATATGAGCAATTGGATGAACTCAAATATACGCACCATACTAAACAGCTAGACGATGGTACTTATCAAATTGATATTAGAAGATGAAAACGGGTGATACTTTATGTTTCCAAAGCAAGCTACGACTGAAACTAATATAAAGCTTCCATTTTTATTTATTTTTTTTAGTTTATTAGCCTTTCTAGCAAGTCAATTTATTCTGGTTTTTCAAGGTGAGAATATCGTAAAAGGTTTATATAGAATACCTGAAATATGGAGTAGTGCACATTTGCTTATTCTCGGATGGGCAGTGATGGTGGCTATGGGGGCAATGTACCAACTTGTTCCTGTTGTCTTTCTTACTCCTATTTGGAGTGAACGCTTAGGCTTTCTTCAATTTTTCTTAAGTGCTATAGGAGTTTCTAGCCTGGCTTTATCATTTGTATTTGCACCTAAAACAATTCTATACAGTGGAAGTATTGCTTTATTTTCAATATTATTATTTATCATTCAAATGTTGATGACTATGAAAAAACAAGAAAAATTCAATATACTTACATTGTTTGTTGGCAGTGCACTCATTTGCTTATTGCTTACATTGGCTTTAGGGATATTGTTAGCATATAATTTGCAGTTCGGAACAGTATTATTTCAACATATCCCACTGTTAAAAACACATATTTTATTTGGAATCACAGGCTGGTTTACTTTATTGATTTTTGGTTTTTCTTATAAAATGGTGCCGATGTTTGCTCTTGCACACGGATTTTCAATGAAATTAGCCGCTTGGGTGTATAGTGTTTATGTATGCGGCTTATTTTTAACAGGATTATCTTTTTTACTAGATATTTCAATTTTATTACCAATAGGTGTCAGTGGATTATTCATTGGCTTTAATCTATTTGCGGGGCATATAAATAACATTCTTACTAAAAGAATTAAGAAAAAGCTTGATAAACCTTTTATGTTTTCATTATTAGCTATTATAAATGGGTTTTTCATTCATTTTTTAGCAATGATTATCTCTTTTTTCCCTAGTCTCCATCATTGGTTTCCAATACTTATATTACTCTATATTATCGCTTGGATTGTATTAAGTATTATGGGGTACCTATACAAAATAGTTCCGTTTTTATGGTGGACGCATCGATATAGCAAAGAGATAGGTAAAGAAACTGTTCCTACGTTAAAAGATATGATTAATGAGAAAATGAGCATACCTACTTTTCTTGCTTTTCTAATAAGCATTGTTGGAATAGCTTTATCTATTATCGTAAAGAGTGTTCCGTTATATACGATCAGTCAATTAGTAATGTTATTAACTACTGCCACCTTTTGTTTTTCAATTGGCAACGTCATTCGGAAATAAGGAGGAGATTTTAATGAGCTTAACAGAAAAAGTGTACAGTCGTCTATATGAAGTAATTGATCCGGAGTTAAACATAAATATTGTTGACCTCGGTTTGATTTATGATGTTACTATATCCACAGCTAATGATGTGTCAATTATCATGACATTAACTACCCCTGGTTGCCCTTTACACGATAGCATTGTAAATGGTGTTAAGCATGTTATCGAGCAACTGGGAGAGGTTCATACAGTTAACGTGCAACTTGTATGGGAGCCAGCATGGACACCGCAACGCATGTCACAAAGAGCCTTACAAACTTTACAAGGAATATAGTGACTGCATGTAAATAAACTCGAACTCGGTGAATCAGGTGGTAACTCTCCTCCACCTGATTGGTTGTTGAATCTTAATAGCAGGCTCTTTTCGCATTGATTGTTCTTTTTAATAAGACTGTTTTCGCATTGATTGTTGCTTTTCGTTCAAAGATATTAGCTCTTATATTTCTAGCCTTCTTGGATCTTTTCTACTTATACAATTATTGAGTCTCATAAAAATCGTAATATAGTCCATTTTAAATTAAAATAGCAACTAAGTTTGCGAAAAGAGCCTTTAATAAACACGCACACAACTAGAGTTTGGGGATCTTTTCTTCTCTAATATGATGACTAACATTTAAAGCTACTTCTTATAGTACAAATTTGTTAAGAATAGCATCATATTGAAACTGTGATGCTAGCCATTTACCCTAACAACATTACTTTTGAAACAAGAAACAATTCCGCTCTTAGCCAAGGGCTTTTTTTCATGAATTGTTATTTTTTTCATAAGAAATAAACAAGTTGCATCTTTCCTTCTATATATCGATGACTAATGGGTAGTAAAACAACAATTTTATCTTATAGATTAGGCGTAAAAGTAACAAAGCTAAGTCATTTTTTCGGCTAGAATAGAAAAAAGCTTAACTTATGACAGCATAAAGAGAGATGAAGTTATTTAATCTCCACCTCTCTTACAATAATATCTAAAATATTTATACATCAGATGTATTTTACTACATAATTATCCATGAACTCCTAAAGCAATTTTTGCATATCTTGACATGCGATCTTTACTCCAAGGTGGGCTCCAAACAATACTAACTTCTGTCTCTTTTACTTCTGGTAAATCTGCTAAATTTCTCTTTACATCTTCAGAAATAGTTCCTGCTAATGGGCATCCCATAGAAGTGAGAGTCATTGTAACAGTCGCAGTCCCATTATCATCTATATCAACACCATACACTAAGCCTAAATTAACAATATCAATACCTAATTCTGGATCAAGCACATTTTCAAGTGCACCCATTATATTTTCTTCTAAAGCTTTATCCATGTTTTTCACCCTTTCGACCTACTTGAGAATCATTTTCATTATATCATATATGTACTAATTAGCAAAAAAATTACTTCTTTTCAGTACATTTTCTTATAGAAAATATGACCGATTTGTTACATTTATTGTCGCAGATACTAGCGATATGGGAATGAATTAACGTAGTGAGATATCAATGAATCGTACTTGCTCTTATTATTTTTCATTTTATTACAAAATAGTGGACAAATTTTTTCCATTCAAGGTACACTTAAAACAATCGATGATTATTTTCTACTATGTAAATAGTATAATAAATGTTTTATTATGTAAGAAAAATTATTTTTAAAAAGGAGACATTATGAGCTTTCAACAACATTTAATTGCATTAGATTTAGACGGTACTTTATTAACTGATGATAAAAAGATTTCCTCATATACGAAAGAAATGATCATGAAGGCTCAAATGGCAGGTCATATTGTTGTTATTGCAACTGGAAGACCATATAGAGCTAGTGAAATTTATTATAATGAGCTTAATTTAAAAACACCCATTGTTAATTTTAATGGTGCCTTCGTTCATCATCCAATCGATCACAATTGGGGATTATATCATACCCCACTTCATTTAAATACAGCGAAGGATATCGTGGAAGCTAGTGAGCAATATGATATTAAGAATATTTTAGCTGAAGTGATGGATGATGTTTATTTTCATTATCATGATGAAAAGTATTTAAATATCTTTAACTTTGGCAACCCGAAAATTGAAACAGGTGACTTAAAGCAAATTTTAACTCACGACCCTACGAGTATTTTAATTCATGCAGAAGAGAGCCACGTACAAGAAATTCGTTCCTATTTATCAGATGTACATGCAGAAATGATTGATCATCGCAAATGGGGAGCACCATGGCACATTATAGAGATTGTAAAAGCTGGATTAAATAAAGCCGTTGGTTTGAAAAAAATTGCTGACTATTATCAAATTCCTCGCAGCCGCATAATAGCTTTTGGCGATGAAGACAATGATTTAGAAATGATTGATTATGCTGGATTTGGAATTGCTATGGGAAATGCGATTGATGAATTAAAGTCCCTTGCTAAAGATATTACCACTACAAACGAACAAGATGGAGTCGGTAAGGCTTTAGCTAATATATTAAAACTTGATAACTAAATGATAATGGTTATTTAATGTTCTAACTAACATTTAAAACCCTATAACAAAGGTATTTTTTTCCATTTTTTGTTACCTAATGTACGATTAAATAAAGACTTACTCGAGTAACTTGTCTTTTACCAAATCACGTCTAATAATATTTTTTACAAATAACAACAAAGTTTATAATAAGAGCCTCAACCTAATCATTCATGTATATATAAACAATTGTTAGCCAAAATATAAATGATACTGACTCAATCAATCGAGTGTAGCTGAAGATAATCCAAGTAACATTTTCAATATACACCTAGAAATCGATTTTGTTGAGTCAGTTTCTTCAGGATGATTTAAGGGGGGCTACTGATGGGTAAACGTAATAAATCCAAACGCTTCGTTCAACAAGGTGTTGACGCTGTTGAAAAACATGATGAACGGATCCCTTATCACACGACATATGCAGAGGCAGAGGAAAGACAAAAAATTTCAAATGTTAAAGAATCATCAATTGGTGGGGCATAACGATGGGAAATCAATTATTTCAACAAGCTCGAGAAGCAGTTCAATTAGCTGAACAGGCTGCTCAATCTGAAGATGCCTTGTCAGCGGCAAAAAACGCACTGTCCTCAGCATATGCAAACTCAACGATTGCTGAAAAAAAGCAGTTAAGAGAGCTTCAAAATAGGCTAGACAATTTACAACATTAATTAATTGTTAAAATATTTATTCCGGTGTAAGGGTAGGAAATAAGCTAAAAAGTAGCTCTTGATTTCCTACCCTTTCTAATTGATTATTCTTTTCGAAATAAGCCAAAGATACCTGCTGTTTGAACAATATTAGTAAATGCATTCTCGTCGACCTTTTTGATGATTCTTTCTAAATCATACAATTCATATCTCGTGATTACGATAATCATCATTTCTTGACTTTCATTTGAAAAGCCACCCTTTGCAGGTACTGTCGTAATTCCCCTCACTAGCTTTGAGTGAATTGCCTCTTTTAGCTCATCTGCTTTTTTTGTAATGATCATCGCTGTTAGTTTTTCATGTCTAGTATGTATTGAATCAATCACTCTTGTCGCTACATATAAAGTCACTAACGTATATAGTGCGTATTCCCAACCATATAAAGAACCGGTTGTGATAATGATTACGGCATTTAATGAGAAGAAATATACACCAATAGGGCGATCATTGATTTTAGATAAAACTAGCGTGATGATATCAAGACCACCTGTGGAAGCGCCATATTTCAATGTGAAACCAATCCCTACTGCTTGAATGACTCCACCAAAAACTGCATTCAATAAAATATCTTCAGAAACATGAACGATAGGCAATATTTGAAGAAAGAATGACATCGATGCGACACTTAAAAAACTATACAGGGTAAACCTTTTCCCTACTTTTTTCCAACCTAGGATCGCAACTGGCACATTTAGTAAGAACAGAAAAATACCTGTTGATATTTGAAATGGTGTGAATTGTCCAGTAATGCTCGATAGTAACTGCGAAAGACCTGCAAAGCCTCCAGCATAAATATTGGCAGGAATTAAAAAGAAATTAAGTGCTAATGCATTTAATAATGCACCTAAGATGACTATTACAAACTTTTTTACTTCATGCATAATTACTATGATTCCCCTTTATAAGCTAAATTTCTACTCCCAAAACTTGAATATTCTAACGGTTCATTTTATGAAGCTGTCCGTTTTATTTGTTGCTATTCTTAGTAAAATATAAACGATTAACTATATAAGTATAGTAGCTACAAATTCTAAATAAAGTGCCTTATTTACTATTTTCACTGCTGTGATGTATTAAATTAAACATATTCTACCCAAACTTGCAATACTATAATTTCTTTTGTCATGATAAACTTATTGAGTAGGCTTAAATTTATTAATGTAGCAATTTATTTAAAGAGGTGCTTGGATGAATACAAATATTATTGCAGACAGCGGCAGTGACTTACCGCTTGATTTTTATCGGAATTCAAATGTAGATTTAGTTCCTTTATGTGTTAATGTTGATGGAACAGAATACGAAGATTTACTCTCTATCAAACCTAAGCAAGTATATGATGCGATGCGACAAGGAAAGGTAGCAAAAACATCACAAGCCAAGCCTAGCGAGCTAAGAAAACTATTCTTAAACTTAGCAAAACAGCAGAAATCATCAATTTATATCGCTTTTTCTTCTGAGCTGTCCGGCACATATCAAACAGCAATGTTAATGAGAGAGCAAGTTTTAGAAGAATATCCAAATTTTGAACTTACAATTATTGATTCAAAATGTGCTTCTTTAGGATACGGATTAATTGTAGAAAAGGCTGTAGAGCTATCAAAAACACTAGCATATCAAGATCTCATCGAAACTATCCAGTTCCACTGTAAGCATATGGAACACATATTTACAGTTGATAACTTAGAATATTTGGCTCGGGGAGGAAGAGTTAGTAGAACCTCTGCTTTTGTAGGAGGTTTACTAAATATTAAGCCTTTATTGCATGTTGAGGATGGAAAGCTAATTCCATTAGAAAAAATTAGAGGTAACAAAAAAGTGATCAAACGTATGATTGATCTTATGAGAGAACGAGGAGTTGATTTATCAACTCAAACGATCGGTATCAGTCACGGAGATAATGAAGAGGGAGCACTATTGTTACAAGAAAAAATTAAAGATGAGTTTGGCTGCGATCAATTTTTAATAAATACAATAGGCTGTGCGATTGGAGCACATGCTGGACCAGGGACACTAGCGTTATTTTTCTTGAATGATAAGTATAGTTAATAAGCTACATACATTCTCACTAACGCGGACAAGCTAATAAAGATTATAACTAAAGGCTCTTTTCCTTTCATTGTTGTTGCTATTGACTGTGACGAGAAAAAATTATCCAGTTATATCGCATACCAACAGTCAATTTGAAATCAGCCGATTTAAAAGGAGTGTCTCTTTATGCCGCATACGAGTGATAATGACAAAAAAGCAAAAGATAATAATGCACTGCACCACAAACAAAATTTACAAAAAGAACAAAATCGTAAACGTGGTGAACGCCAATATTCACAGGATACAGATCATAAATAAGCATTACAAACACTGCATTACATTTCCAAATTCCAAATAAAAAGTTATTACCCAACTCTCGGAGGCTGCCCTCTGAGGGTTTTCTGTTTAAGCTAAATCAATGATAAAATTATAAAGGCTAGTAGTTATTCGTAATAATCTTCTATACAGCTAGAGGTTCGCAGTATCTTTGCTTGTCAAATTACTTAACTTGCTGTGCAAATTAAATAACAATAACATCCGTGTTTACAATATAAAAACAGCCATCACTCTATGAGTAAATGGCTGTTTTGTATGTTAGTATTTCGTTAATCAACCAGTTGCCTTACTACTTGCTGAACCAGCTTGATTTAATCTTTCAATTAATCCAGAACCAAATTCTGGAGAAACAGGATTATGTTGATCTGATAAAATCCCTTCTCGTAATTCATAAGCTGTTGAACCGTGCTCAGCAAAATCTAAGCCGCCGATCTCTTCTTCACGAGATACTCTAATTGATCCAAGACGAGTCATAATGAATAGTGCAACACCTAATGTGGCAACGGTCCATACGATTACTGCTGTAATTCCTAAGGCTTGAATACCAAGCAATTGAACTCCACCACCGTAAACTAATCCTGCTTGAGTATCGAAGAAGCCAACTGCTAATGTTCCCCAAATTCCAGCAACTCCATGAACTGCGATTGCACCTACTGGATCATCAAGCTTTAACTTACGATCAATAAATTGTACTGCTTCAACTAAGATGATACCTGACACTAGGCCGATAATGATTGCACCAACTAAAGAAACGTTTGCAGTACCAGCTGTAATCCCAACTAATCCAGCTAAAGCACCATTTAAAGTTAATGAAGCATCAATTCTTTTATAGCGTAAGTTTGTGTAAAATGCAGATGCTAGAACACCGCACGATGCTGACAATAAGGTAGTTGTTACAACATGAGGGATTAATTCTGGATCAGCTGCTAAAGTACTTCCTCCGTTAAAACCAAACCAACCAAACCATAAAATGAATACACCTAGTGCCCCTAATGGGATATTATGACCAGGAATGACATTTACTTTACCCTCAGAGTATTTGCCAATTCTTGCACCAAGAAAGAATACTGCAACTACTGCACCAAGTGCACCTGTTAAATGAACAACTGTTGATCCTGCAAAATCGACGAAACCTAATTCAGCTAACCATCCGCCATTCCAAATCCAATGTCCAACTACAGGATAAATAAAACCTGTCATTAAAATCGTAATTAATAAATAGCTAGATAGCTTAATTCTTTCTGCTACGGCTCCTGAAATAATCGTTGCACATGTAGCTGAGAAAACTGCCTGGAATAAGAAGAATCCAACGTCAGCTTCATGACCATTTAAGGCAAATCCACTTGTACCGATAAATCCACCAGCACTTGATCCGAACATAATTCCATATCCAACTAGAAAATAAAGCACTGATGCGATTGAAATCGTCAACATGTTCTTCATTAATATATTTAATGCATTTTTAGAACGTGTAAATCCACTTTCTACCATTGCAAAACCAGCATGCATAAAGAATACAAGCAACGCTGCAACCATGATCCACATCATATCCATCGATGATTGTAATGCAGTGGTGGTTGGACCCTCAGCGAAAGCAACAGACGACATGAATAAACTAATAATAAGTGTTAAAAGTGCTGTTCTTTTCATTCTTCTCAACTTAATCTCTCCCTTTCAATATTGGTTTTATCGAATTATAGTATTGCTTGCTTTCCAGTTTCACCTGTACGAATCCTAACAGCATCTTCGATAGGTATGATGAAAATTTTCCCATCTCCCACACTGTTCGTACGACATATCGATTGAATGATGTTAATGATTTCGTCTACCTTTTCGTTTTCAACGACCATTTCTACTTTAATTTTTGGTACTAATGTGATTTCAAATTTACTTCCCCTAAATACCCCTTTTTGACCTTTTTGCTTACCACATCCAGCAACCTCTGAAACAGTAAGCCCATTTACACCGATAGTTTCTAATTTATTGCGTAGATCCTGAAAGTGTTCAGGACGAAAAATCGCTTCAACTTTTTTCAATTTCATATCCCCCTCTAACCTACATGTTATATAAGTTAACGCCATCATGTTATATCATGTATCTTATTCTAAGTGAAGTTTCAGAAAAAAGCAACAACTTTTTTGCGTTTTATGTTAGAAAATATAACATGAATTAAATTTTACAAATAAAAGCACATTCTTCTATGAAGCATATCGCTAAAATATTGACTACCTACTACTAGTGGAGATAATCTAGTAAAGGATATATTTTATATATGATCATTTAAAATGAATAAAAGGAGTTTAATATTAATGAAAAAAAGGTTGCTCGCTTTCCTATTTATACCATTCATCCTTATACAAGGCGTATTAGTCCAAGCTGAAAATAATGAGGCTCCAACTTTGGAGGATGAAACGATCTATTATGTAATAGTGGAGAAATTCTTTAACGGTGATGTATCAAATGATCAAAAAGTTCCAAATGACGGTTACGGGGGTGACATAAAGGGCGTTATACAAAAACTCGATTATATTGAAGAAATGGGTTTTAGTACTATAATGTTATCATCCATTTTTAACGATGACTTTAGTAACGATAATGAAAATCTTACTATCAAAGAATACTTTGGAACGAAAGAGGATTTAATAGCGTTAGTAGACGAAGCTCATAAACGGAATATGAAGATAATTGTAGATGTTGAAACAACAATGGAAATGCCAAATAATATTGCGGAAGCTTACATATCTTTGCAAGAAGAAACAGATATTGATGGTTATCATATATTAAATATTGGCTTGTACCCTAGTGATTTCTGGAAGGAATTTATTAACGATATCAAATCAAGCAATCAAAATTTATTCTTGCTTGCAGATGAACTAACTATAGAATCTCAACTTGAACACACGTATAACGGTATAGGTTTTGACGCAATTGTAAGTCGTTCCTATTACGAAGAAGCTTCTAGCAAATTTGTAACAATTGATCAACCACTTGATACAATTAATAATGTATTTAACGAAACAAATAACAACCAGGAACAATCCGAAACGACAGTGAAAATGATCGATAGTCCTCAAACAGATAGAATTACAAGGAAAGCCACCGCACTGGATCAATATCCCGTTACAAGAATCAAACAAGCTTTGGTTCATTTGTATACAACACCTGGGGCGCCTGTTGTATTATATGGGTCTGAAATAGCATTAGATGGTGGTAATGGAATTCCTAATCAACTACTAATGAATTTTCGAACTGAGAAAGAATTATCTGATTATATAACTAAATTAAGTGAACTTAGAAGCACACTACCTTCATTAACCTATGGAGACTTTGAAATGTTATATGAGGAAGATGGCATGCTAGTCTTTAAGCGGACATATAAAGAAGAAACAGCTATTGCTGTCATCAACAATACCTCCGAAACAAAGACAGTACACTTAGATACAACTACGCTTGAAGATGAAAAAGAACTTAGAGGATTATTAGCTGGAGATTTAATTAGAAGTGATGAACAGGGATACAAGGTAACTATTGACCGGGAGGAAGCAGAAATTTATGTTCTTGCTGAGAAAACCGGTGTAAATTTACCATTTATGCTAATGGTCTTTGCTGTTCCAGCCTTGTTTTTACTATTTTTATTTGCAAATAAAAAGGTCCATAACAAATAAGAGGATATTCTAAGAATCAGAAATTAACATGAGTGATTTAGACAAGCGCCTCGACGCCCAATGAATGTATTAGAAGGGCTATTCTACGAGGCGCTTTGTTCTAAAAACCTGCTTATAGAGCCATTAAAATGGCTTTTTTACTTTAACGGTAATTTATAAATTGTACATCAACTGTTAAATCAGCCTCTCGAATGGCTGTAATTACCTTTTGCAAATCATCTTTATTCTTCCCAGTAACCCTCACTTGATCATCTTGAATTTGGGTTTTAATTTTCAAACCTAGTTGTTTAATAATCGCGTTAATTTTTTTAGCATTTTCTTTATCTATTCCCTGAATAAGCTTAGCTCTTTGTCTAACAGTCCCACCTGAAGCACTTTCAACTTTACTATAGTCTAAATTTTTTATCGGAATACCCCTTTTAACCATTTTACTCACTAAAACATCCTTTAACTGATCTAGCTTGAAATCATCGTCAGACAGTAGCACAAGATCTTCTTTTTCAAGTGAGATGTTACTTTTACTTCCTTTAAAATCATAACGGTTTTGAATTTCTTTCATAGCTATATTTATTGCATTTGTTACTTCCGAAAAATCCACTTTAGACACAATATCGAACGAGCTTTCCTTCGCCATGATAACACCTCCAAAATATCTATTGAGTTTTGTCTCCATTATAGTAAAATTAAGCAATTGGGACAACTTATGACATAATGTATATTAATGCATACAGATATCATATACCACTTACAAAAGCTAGAAACAGGTTATAATGTAAACTATATGATAATTTTTGTAGAAAGAAGGAAGCAAAGATGAACAACGTAAAAGCAGGCAACATTGTTACTCTTGTTGTAGAGAGAGAATCAGATTTTGGATTTTTTTTATCAGATGGTGAGACAAGCATTCTTCTTCATAATAGCGAAATAACTTCTGACATTCAGTTACAACAAGAAGTAGAAGTATTTTTGTATTCTGATCACCAGGGACGTATAGCAGCAACTACAACATTACCAAGTATTACATCTGAATCATACGGATGGGTAAAAGTTGTAGAAGTAAAGCAAAACCTCGGAGCATTTATAGATATTGGTATTAAAAAGGATATTCTCGTTTCAGGTGACGATTTACCACTGTTGGAAAATATTTGGCCAGAAATCGGCGATCAATTGTATTGTTCATTAAAAACTGATAATCGTGGACGATTACTTGCTAAACTCGCTACGGAAGAAATCATTGAGGAAATAATGAACACTGCTCCAAAGGAACTTTCCAACAGAAATATAAAAGGCACTATTTATCGTTCCTTAAAAGTCGGCTCATTTTTACTTACAGATGAAGGGTACCGAGGCTTTATTCATCATTCAGAGCGAAAGTCAGAACCAAGGTTAGGTGAACATGTCGAAGGTAGAGTCATTGCAGTTAAGGATGATGGAACAGTTAATGTATCATTATTATCTAGAAGCCACGAAAGCATGAATGATGATTCACTAGCTATTTATAAGTATATGGAAGACCGTGGAGGAGCAATGCCTTATTCAGATAAAAGTTCACCTGAAGATATAAAACAACGGTTTCACATGAGTAAAGGCGCATTTAAAAGAGCATTAGGTAAGTTAATGAAAGATGAAAAAGTGTATCAAGAGGATGGTTGGACTTATTTTAAAAAATAAAGGCTCCTTTCGTAAACTTTGTTGCTATTTTTATTAACAATGGACAATGTGATCAGTTTTATTAGAGCTTAATAATTGTAAAAGTAGAAAAGATGCCAGTTACACTAGATGGATACGTACTTCTATATCTTAGAACGTATAGCAACATCTAATGCGAAAACAGCCAAAATAAACTATCACCTTCTGTGGTATAACAAATAGCTCTTGCACCTATCCGACCATTAATATGAAAAGGATAGGTGCAAGACCCATATATTGATTTAATGATAAAGGTTTTATCGGCCAATATTGATGTTTCACAGATCTAACACTTTGCATGCGCGTCAATTTCTATGCTTTATCGATCTAACTTTGTTTACATGTTAAATTCTGTTTTTTGGGTCAATTTCGGTGTTTTACGGGTCTAATCAAGTGTTTTATCGGTCAATTCTGTATTTTAGTGGTCTAACACTTTGTTCACGCGTCAAATTCTGTTTTTTGGGTCTAATTCTGGGTTTTACGGGTCAAATACGGCATTATTCGGGTCAAATTCTGAGTTTTACGGGTCTAATACTGTAATTTTCGAGTCAAATATGGCATTTTATCGGTCAATTCTGTATTTTAGTGGTCTAACACTTTGCATACGCATCAAATTCTGGGTTTTACGGGTCTAATACTGTAAAATACGGCATTTTATCGGTCAATTCTGGGTTTTATCAGTCTCAAACTTTCTTTACGGGTCAATTTCGGTGTTTTACGGGTCAAATCCAGCACATTATGGGTCTAATACTATGATTTTCGGGTCAAATCCACCATTTTATCGGTCAATTCTGGTTTTAATCCATCTATCACTTTTTTTTACGCATCAAACCACTGTAATTTTTTTTGCCAGTTTAGCTACTCTTTTACTTGTATACCGTATTCGTTAAACCAAACGTGGATTTGAGCTAAATATGCGAGTAACTGTGGTCCAGTCATTAATTGTCCAAACCATGGAACTCGAAATGCTTTGCCTTCGGAGTCAACAATTTCTTTTAATTTATCTTTATTAAAAAACTCATAAAGCACAGATGATTTATCTTCTAATATATTTTCTAACCAATTTTTAACAAGTGAACTATATAGAGGGTGGTGCGTTTTAGGATAAGGACTCTTCTTCCTATAAAGCACTTCACTTGGTAAAATCCCTTCTAATGATCGCCGTAAGATGCCTTTCTCTCTATTGCCGTACATTTTCATTTCCCAAGGGATATTCCAAACGTATTCAACGAGCCTATGATCTGCAAATGGTACACGAACTTCAAGGCTAGCTCCCATACTCATGCGATCCTTACGATCTAATAATGTTGTCATAAACCATATCATGTTTAAATAAAACATCTGTCTTCGATTCGATTCAAGTGGGTTTTCACCTTCAAGCATCGGTGTTTCTTTTACAGTTTGTTCATACTTTTCTTGAACGTAGTCTTTTAATTTTAGCTTTTTATTCCATGAATCTTGCAATAGCTCAATCCTTGCATCTAAGGAACGCATCCACGGAAATCCAGCATTTTGTAATATATCCGTGTTGTGAAACCAAGGGTAACCACCAAAAATTTCATCTGCACATTCTCCAGACAACCCAACAACAAATTGTTCTTTAATTTGTTTACAGAACCATAATAATGACGAATCGATGTCTGCCATTCCAGGTAAATCTCTTACATATACTGCTTCTGTTAAATAATTCACTAAATCCTGTTGAGAAATGACGCATCGATGATGTTGTGTTTTAAATTCAGTCGACATTTTCTCAATCCAAGGCACATCTGAATTCGGTTGGAAATCATTTGCTTGAAAGTATTTATCATTCTCTTCATAGTCTATTGAATACGTATGCAAGCTTCCTTTTCCCTCTTTTGCATACGCTAATGAAGCAAAAGCAGTGATTGCACTAGAATCTACCCCTCCAGATAAAAATGTGCATAATGGTACATCTGACACAAGCTGCCTTGTCACAGCATCTTTGAGGAGAAAGTGTACTTTTTCAGTCGTTTCATCTAATGAATCGGTATGTGGTTTACTTTTTACATTCCAATAACGCCACATTTTAATGCCTTGCTTCGAAAATACAAGCGCATGACCAGGTCGTAGCTCATTAATTTTATTAAATACACCATGACCGGGAGAACGCGACGGACCGAGACCAAAAATCTCTGCTAGCCCTTCGACTCCTAGCTCTGCTTTTACAGATGGATGTGCTAAAATGGCTTTTAATTCAGACCCAAATAATATACTAAACTCATCCATCCTATAAAATAAGGGCTTTACTCCTAAACGATCACGAGCAAGAAATACTTGTTCTTTCTTTGCATCCCATACAGCAAACGCATAGATACCATTTAAATAATCAACACATCGCTCCTCCCATTCAATATAAGCAGTTAGCAACACCTCAGTGTCAGAGTGCCCTTTAAATGTATAGCCACAAGAAGCTAACTGTTTTCTAATATCCTCAGTATTATATAGCTCTCCATTATAACAAATAGTATATGTGTTTGAATGATTGGAACGAGACATTGGTTGAATACCACCTTCAGGATCAACAACAACCAATCTTTTATGACCAAACCCCGCATGAAGTGATGTCCAAATATTCGTATCATCCGGACCTCTTTTTCTTAGTGTTTCTGTCATTTTTGATAGGGTGGTATGTTCGTTTCTTAAGTCTCTGTTATAGTCAATCCAACCTGTAATTCCACACATTTCTTACCAGCTCCTCTTCATTACTAACATGAACCATTCTTCGTATAAGCATGCTATCATTGTATGCAATTATCGTGAATTGGATGAATCGTCCTACATAAATAACAACATTATACATATTTTTATTCAACCCAATGATTCATAGTTTAAAGAGAACGAAAGTTGTCTAAACAAGATAAAGAAATACATGACTCAATTTTTTCAAAGGCGTGTTTATAAACCTTGTTTATTTTTAAAAATGACATTTTCACAAATAGACTTTCTATGATCTTCATCGTTTTATAGAAACTAAGATACCACGATAGCATAGTTGTATACGTATTTATTCTCAATGCACAACCGCTTGTTGTATAGTCGCTCATCAAAAAATACAACTCCACCTGTAATCGTGGAGTCAAATTGAATAAAAAGTATGGTTAACACATAGTTGGAGGATTTTCCGCATGAATATACAGCATAGACTGCAATTAATAAAAGAACAACAAAGAGCATTTATAAATGGATCAATTGAATATATTGGTGATGAATGGATTTTTTTTGATGATGAAGATGATGTTGCTTCAAATTTTGAAGATATTGTTCAAGACGAGTTCGAAATTTGGTTGATGGACCGTTGGCTCAAAGGAAGCATCATTGAGTCTGGAGTTGTTGAACTCTCCAAATTCACATATTTCTTACAACATGGAGATAAAGTAAGGATAAACAAGAAGCTGCTGCTTAACTACTCAGAACTATTGCAATCGCTCAATGAAGAAAGCTTTATTAGATTTATCCATTGCTTAAACCAATTGTCTTTTTCTATGTATGATTGTATTTATTCTCATAATGTATTAAGTTTTTTTGAGATGAATAATACAAATGCTGAGGGTGTAAACTTCCTCATCTTCGATAATTTAGAGACAATATGTAACGTGCAGCATCATTTCTTTAGAGGGTCTCATTCAACTGATCGTTTTGAATATACAACTAGTAGTGGGAAACGTTTACTTTCACAGCATATTTAAAAAATGAAAAAAGCATCTATTATAAATAAAGATGCTTTTTGTTAATTATATGCCTTACATATTATGTAATTGATTGTACTTAAAATATAATCGTAGTCTTACTTTTTTAGTATGATGACAGCCGAGTAAAATCTCCTTTTGCTGTTCTGTTCATAGAAAAAATTTAAAACTGAGTACCTTGTGGTAATGTAAACCCTAAATATAATACAACTATAAAACTGATAATAAATAATACCCAAGCAATGTTTGTTGATTTTTCTTTTGAAGAACGGACTAACACCATTTCCATTGCAGCTATAACAATAATTCCTAACGTAGCCTTCACGTGGTAAAGTCCTGGAATTTCTGCCCCACTTGAATACAGCATACCTCCAGTTGCGATGATAAGTAAATAGAATAGGCGCAAACTCATGTGAGAAATTTTTGCCCCTTTATTACTTCCCTTTTTGTACATAGAAAATGCAATGAAGAATAGAATAAGAGCTACAACCCAAGAGGTAAGATGTGCATGTATTATCATTTTAATTCCTTCCTTTCTTTTTTTATCTTAGTTTGTAAAAGTTTTTAGACCTCCATCGCTATTGATGGAATCTTTCTATCAGGTAGCGTATAGTCTCTTACCTGACACGGCGATGTTCAAGTATACTAGAACAAGCTTACTCCTTCAACATCATAGCATATTTTCGACCAAAATTCTAAAATAATGAATAAAGAAAATTACATGAAGTGTTATGAAAAGAAATATTTTACATCATTTCCTCATTCATCATATGTAGAATATTGCATTATTTTGTAAAAACAAATCTTCTTTTAGCGAACGCATTCCATTTCATGTATAATCATGTATAATATACACATACTTAAGTCCTATCAATAAAATAAGATGGTGTGGGATAAATGATTCAACACATAATTGAAGAAAAAAGACAACAAATGATTGACCTTGCAGCAACATTCGGTTATACAGCAGATGAAACAGTAAAATGCAGTCAGGAATTAGATGATTTATTGAACGTGGAACAAGAAATACTAGATTCAGCTGACTTTTAACTTGGCATATGCCAAGTTTTTTTATTTAATAAACAAGATTATAATTCTTCCTCACAATAAATTAGGGTCACTCATACTATGCCTATAACAGATTGTAAAAGGGTGTTTGTTATGCCTGCTATAGTTGGTGTCGTAAATGTAACTGACATTGGGTCAAGTGCAGTTTTTCATATAGGTGACGTTTATTCAATTTCACCTATAAGCACAGCTAAAACCTTTGCTGGAGCAGGTTCATTTAATACAGGTGATTATTTATATATTAACAACACTCAAAGTGTAACTAATACGTATGATGCTGATGTAATTGATCAACCACTAGCTGCAAATCTGTAGAAATTGAATCTGAATGAATTCTCAAAAAGGTCGAGTTTTTTAAATGACGCTTAGATCTGAAGGATTTACAAATCAGGTGGGGTTGAGTCTTCACCTGATTGCTTGTTGTAAAGCTTTAAAAGTACATTTACTAAATTTGTTCTATGAAAGAGAGGAGGTGTGGGAATTTTGAACTTTTATATTAACCAAAGTATTATTATTCACCAACTAAGAGTTGATGGTGTTTCGAACTCTTCTGTGTTACAAATAGGAAGTGCTGGTAGTATTAATGCATTATCAAATTTGTATAATACAGGAGCATATACAGAGCCCGCTCCCGAAGCTCAACAACCTACAGGTTTTCCAGGCACGGGACAACTTGTACCATTACAGGGACCATAAAAAATTCTTTAATTCAAAATGGGCTAATCACCTATTTTTTTTTTTCACATATGATAAATAACAAAGCGCATGCACCTTATTTTTAGTGCGTTCCGAATATTTGAAAGGTACTTAACAATAGGCTATTTACGCATTGATAGTTGTTATTCAAACTAAGAATATACACATATAAACTTAGTAGAAAAAACAAAAAAAATAGCAACAGAGTTTAACACAATCATGTGAATACCCTAAAGAAAGGAAGGTTTGAATGTATTTTCAAGATGAATTCTACCAGTATATGCGCCAACTTCATTCATTTGTGGAATCTCAAAATGAAAAGATTAAACAAATGGAATCAACCATAGATCAATTGCAAAATGAAGTGGAAGAGCTAAAAAACGAAAAACACACGACGATTGATAAGATTGAATACAAATTTGATCAATTAAAGGTTGAAACTCTTTCAGGAACATTAAATATTGGCTTAAACCCACAAGATTCTAATGCAATTGAAGATTTTGCAGTAACTCAAGATCAATTCCAAGTCCCACCAATCGAACAACTTCCTGAAGGTTTTTCACAACAAGTATTTAACGATGTACATTCATTTTTAGACCGGAATAGCGTTGACCTAATTAAAAGGATTGAAAAACAACAAGATTTTGCTCTTGACGACTCCTATCGACAATTCATGATTGAAGATGTAAAGAAACAAATTAACCCCCGGATAAATTATTACATCAATAAACTTACACCTGCTGATATACAAAATCCAGCCCAAGCAAAAAGAAGTATGGAAAGGATCGTTTCATATGTTAAAAAAGATATTGAAAACTCATTTCTCGCTTTCATTCAACATTTCCCAAGAAACATAGGAGGAGAAGATAAATGAATTTTACTGTAACAAACCGGAATTTATGTGTAGGAGACATTAGAATGATTGGTGTATCTAGTTCTTCAGTTTTTTTAGTCGGCGACACACATTCAATAACTTTATCATCCATATTTGATACCCCACCAGAATCTTTAATAGTGGGCGCAGTTGCACCATTCGTTCCATTTGTTCCTACCGCGCCACCTTCAACTGCACTTTGAGGATAACAAGATGCTACGTAGAGTATCTGTTGTTAACAAAATAAGAATTGTTGATGTATCATTAAGCTCGGTGTTTCATATTGGTGATTCTGTGTCCTTCACGCCGCTTGCTAGAGTTTTTGCAGTTAGACGAGAATATCCGCTATTTTTTTCAAATGAAGGTAATTTCGAAGACGAAATTTACTCACAAGTTATCCCTAAACCGCCAGACCGAGAGCCTGTTTCTGTTGCTTTTCACAACGAAAATCCAACGATACACGTACGTAACATTAGAATCATCGGGATAGCCGCTTCATCTTTAGCTCAAATAGGTTCGATTGATGAAATTGATGCCGTTGATCGTGTGAAGAACATTCGACAATTGGAAAGTAATGAGGAGAATCAATGAACATTTATAAGCGAAATGCATAACATAAATATTGAAATGACAAGTTATACATTCACACATAAATAAAATAAGGAAGATATACTACTCATTCAACATGTTGAACTAATTTGGATACTCTAATAAAGGGTGTAGTCTATGCCTTCAATCGTTGGACCCGTTAATATTAACACTGTATCTGGCGGAGTGATAAACTTTGGAGATTCCTTTTATATATCGCCGAAAACACAGGAAAAATCTTATACTGGTTCAGGTTCTTCAGTTTCAGGTAACTTCTTCATTGTAACAAATGGAATTAGCTTTACAAACACTGGTGATCCAGATTTAGTAGATCAGCCGCAAACAGCAAATGCATAGCAACTCTTACGGAATTTCTACGAAGAGTTGCTATGTATTTTACATGCGTAATAGATGTGACCCATCAAAGAAAAATAAGTAGCATTCATCTATTTTTCGTTGCCATATCTGTTCAAGCGCATGTCGGTATAAATCTATTTGAGTGCGATAACGCTTCGTTAATATTGGTTCAGCTTCTTCAAACCCATTTGTAAAACGACCGGTAATTGTATCAGTTTTATAATCTAGTAATACAATTCCTTGATCATCTTCAAATATACAATCAATCATTCCTTGAACAAGAACAGTCTCTTCGTCTTGTATTTGCCATTTTGGATAAGCTTCCTTCGCTGGTAACGCAAGGCTAAATGGTAACTCTCTCTTCACCATCGTAGCATGAACTAGACGTTCTCCCAACTCAGTTTGAAAAAAGTCATGGATATGTTCTATAGAAATGGCTGTTGATTGCTCTTCTGTAATGATCTCATGAACAACCATTTTAGCAAGCTGGTCTGACAATCCTTCAATCGTTATAGGCTCATGTAGTTTGATTTGCTGCATGAACAGATGCATCGCTGTTCCTCTCTCAGCAGGAGAAATTGATTTTTCTTGTAAAAATAATGGACGTTCAGCAATAGGTAGCTGTTTTTGTGCCAACAAAGATGTATGACTAAAATCATCTAATGATTCACGCATACGCTTTATTTCTGATACTGCCTGCTTAGATCGATACTTTGTAGCATCTACGTTTGGATACTCCCATGTTAAACGGTTAACCATTTGGTCCTGATATGAACTTCCTAAATCTATTGATTGGCCGCTGCGAATTGCTGATAAGATTTGTTCATCTTCTATAGGATTGTTCAAATCTTGTTCTAAAAAATCAGTTGATTGTTTAATCTCTATCCGAAACTTTGCAGGATAGTCAGTTAATTCTTCGGGCACTTTATCAATGTTTTCGTCATTTCGTAAAGCTTCATTATGTCGGTGACGTACCAGTGTAGGTCCAAGCCAATCTAAATATGATTTTGCATATACCCTATCATAATCTGAAAGTAACCATTGGTGATTTAAAAGTTGACCTTGCCATTCATTAATCACCTTTGATGCTTGTTTCACAGTGCCGACCAAGAATAACTTTTCCTTGGCTCGTGTTAACGCGACATATAAAACTCTCATTTCTTCAGCAATTAGTTCCATTTTCATTTTCATTTTTAATGTTAATTGCGGAAGAGTCGGATAGCTAATCCTAAGCGAAGGGTTAATATATTTTGAAGCAAACCCCAAATTTTTATCTAACAAATACGATTTGTTTAAATCTTGTCTATTAAATTGTCTTGACAAGCCACTTACAAAAACAATTGGAAACTCCAAACCTTTACTACTGTGAACGGTCATTAAACGAACAACATCCTCTTGTTCCCCAATAGCTCTTGCCGTACCGAGATCGTCTCCACGGTCTTGCATACGATCAATAAATCGTAAAAATCGGAACAATCCTCGAAAAGAGGTTGCTTCATATTGCCTTGCCCTATCGTACAATGCCCGTAAATTTGCTTGACGTTGTTTTCCACCAGGTAAACCACCTACATAATCATAATACTGTGTTTCTCTGTATATTTTCCATATAAGATCAGAGAGTGACCCATTTCTCGCTTTCATGCGCCATGTTTGAAGACTTTCATAAAAATTACTTATCTTCTCATGTAACTCTTTTTCATATTCTTCAGGTGCACCCTTCAAAAAGCTTGTTAATGCTTCATAATAAGTACCTTTTTTCTTTTTCAAGCGAATATTTGCTAGTTCCTCCCCATTCAGTTGAACGATTGGTGAACGAAGCACAGACGCGAGTGGAATATCTTGCAAAGGATTATCGATCACTTTAAGCAAGGATAGCATAATTGCAACTTCTGTCGCTTCAAAATAACCTGTTGATAAATTCGCGTATATTGGAATGCCTTGTTGCTTAAACTCTTCCATAATTTGAGGCGCCCATGTCATTGAACGAAGTAAAATAACGATATCTCTGTATGCAACACGACGGTTCATTTTTTTCTTGCGATCAAACACTTCAAATGGCTCATTAATAAGTTCCTTAATTTTACTAGCCATAAAACGTGCTTCTAACTGGGCTGTCTCTAATTCAACCGGATCAAAAGAATGAACACCTTCTTCTTTGGTGCTAAGATGTGTTGGTCCTTCCCCATCGTCTTGATCTTTCTCAATTAACGTAAATTCTGTATCCATTTTATCATTTGATGGATAGTCAAGTGCACCTAGCTTTAATTCTGCATCACTGTTATAATCAATTTCACCTACAGATTCATTCATCAATTGCTTAAATATATAATTTGTTGCATTTAATACTTCTGAACGACTTCGGAAATTTTTTGCTAAATCGATTCGTAGACCACTTTCTTTCCCTACCGTACTGAACCGTTTGTATTTACTTAAAAATAGTAACGGTTCCGCAAGGCGGAAGCGATAAATGGATTGCTTCACATCACCTACCATAAACAAGTTACCGACATGTTCTTGATTCGTTGTAACAAATTGAATAATTGATTCTTGGACCATGTTAGTATCTTGGTATTCATCCACTAAAACCTCTTGAAATTGCTCACGATAGTCGAGAGCAGCTTCAGATGGTATGAATTCTTCGACAGCACTGTTTGTTTTCCGTAAAATTTGCAAACAATAATGTTCTAAATCTGCAAAATCTACAAGGCCTTTTCCTTGTTTGACACTCTCAAATCTTATTGCAAATTCTTTAACTAAAGTAACGAGCGTTTTTACCGTAGGCTCCATTTCTCGTATATCATTTAATAACAATTCTTGCTTACGTCTAAACAATTCATCATGAAGTTTTTCAATGATATCTCTAGCTTTCTTTCGAAGCTTTGTCACTTTTTCTATGAGTATCTCATCAAACTGATCACCACGACAAACTTTTGCTCGAGAAAACGATAAACCTTGCATTTCTTCATATAGTTCATTCCACGAACGATTCTTAGCACGATCAATGCGATTAAGCTGCTCTAAGTCATCTTCAATATTTGTTGCTCTAGGTGCAGGCCCTGACGGTTGTTTTGTAATTGTTAACGCTTGTTCTAGTAAACCTCTTGCACCTTCAAGCTGTATATTAATATCTGCTAATAAATAGTTATAATATGGCAAGTCTTCGATAGAGGTATTTTCTGTAATCTCGTACATTTTAATGACTGAGTTTAGCCAATCATTAGGTGATGGGTGTGACCGAGAAAAATCATACATTTTTTTTATTAATACTTGCACATCAGCATCATTTCGATCATTTGAATAACAATCGACTAATTGAAAAAATTGGTCATTGTTTTCCATCCCGTAATACTCTTCAAACATATCCTCAATAACTTCTTCTCTTATGAGCTCGCCTTCCACTTCATCAGCAATGCGAAAGCTTGGATCAATATCAATTAAGTAATAGTATTTACGAATCACTTCTAAACAAAATGAGTGTAATGTTGATATAGATGCACGATTTAACAAGCTTAGTTGTTTTCGTAAGTGAAGTGAACTAGGATCTTCCTTAATCGCCTGCTCAATAGCTTCACCGATCCTACTACGCATCTCAGCGGCTGATGCATTTGTAAATGTCACAACGAGTAATCGATCAACATCAATCGGGTCTTCAATAGCAGTGATTTTTTTTATGATCCTTTCAACTAATACTGCTGTTTTACCAGATCCCGCCGCAGCAGCAACCAATGTACTTTGTCCTTTCGCAACAATTGCTTGCCACTGCTCATCTGTCCATTGACTTTCAGTTGGTTTTGGAGGGAGATTATTAGTCATTCTCTTCAACCTCCTTACTAATTTTTTCTAAAATCCGATGATCTTTTTCATCTGATAATATTCGATATTTATTTTCTTTAAATGACTCATCAAATTGGCAGAACGGTTTATAAGAACAAAATGTACAAGGGGTTTTCTCCTTTAACTTATAAGGCGAAATTGATACATCTCCGTCCATAATATGTGTTCCTATATCAGTAAATATGTTTTTCACATGTTTACGTAAGTTTGAGAACTCCTCTGCTGAAGCTATTGATGAACCAGCATAGAAGCCACCACCCTTTTTAATACCAGCACTTACAATATCGGAACGACCAACTTCTAACGATTGATCCATTAAACGTATGGACTCTTCATCCCCAAGAAGCAAGCCCTTCATTTTAAATTGTTTCAATAACTCTTTCTCAATATCATTTGCAGCTAGCTTACCTTTTGTTTGAAGCATTGGATTATGAACATGAAAGTAAAGAACCCCAGCCGGGTTCGCTTGCTGTCCTATCCACTTTGTTGAATGGGTAATAACTATATCTAAATATGTGAGCATTTGTAGAGCTAAACCATAATAAACTTCAGCTAAATTTAACTCCTTTGCACTGGATTTATAATCGACTATTCGGAGTAATACTCCTTGTGAACCAACCGCTTTATCAACACGGTCAATCCTTCCGACTAATTCCATTTTTGTTTCATTCGGTAACTGAAACGTAATAGCAGGCAATTCTTCACCTGCTCCAAATGGTAGTTCTAAGCCAACTGGTGTAAATCCACTTGCTCTTGCGTGCTCACTTAAAACGACCGAAGCACGAATGAGTACATGCTGCAATTTACGCTTCACATAATGATGTCGATTCGAACTCAATAAAATTTCATTTTGTAATCGAGGAGCTAGTTTTTCGACAGCTTCAATAGCTAACAGCTGACATTGCTCTTGTGACAACTCTGACCAATCTACGTGTTGATTTCGAAGCTTATCAGAAATCATTTTTAACGCTGAATGAAATAATTGACCTATATCAGGTGCCTCTAAACGAAATAACTGCCTCTCCTTCAATTTTAAACCGTGTGAGGCAAAGTGCGAAAACGGGCAACCTTTGAAACGTTCCATTCGAGATACGCTTGCTTTAATCGTGTCACCATAGAGCTTTTTCGTAGTTTCAATCTTTAATGGCTGTTCTTTGTTCTCATAAAAAAGACTTTGAAATACTCTATTTCCTCTTGTTTTCCAGTAAGCATCACTAACAATAAAGTTGTATACATCCCACCAAAGTGGTTCTACAGGATATCCTTTCTTCCATGCTTGTAATTGAGTAGCAACATGAGATAGCGTGACTGTTGGACTAGTTACAAAAGCTAGCTGCTCTTCAGCAGTTGTTAGCTCACTCGTATCACCCACAAGCACTTCTTCTTCTAACTCTGGATATAAATCCTTTATTCTATTAATTAAACTGGAAGGGATGAGTGATTTCCCTTCATCATTCGCCAAAGGATAGGAGATGTACAAATATTCATTTGGAGATGACAATGCCATATATATTTGAAAAGATTCGTCTAAGAGCTGTTCCCGACCACCAGGGGCTAGCTCTACTCCTATTTCATGAAGCATTCCTCTTTCAACCTCTGATAAAACACCCTCATCTGTAGGCTTTAAAGGGATGACACCTTCATTTACCCCAAGAATAAATGACCCTTTAATATTAATATAGCGAGAACGATCAAAATGTGCGATGAGGACCTGGTCTATCGCTGGTGGCACTAGAGCAAACTGCATACTTTCTAATCCAGTCTCGATAATATTCGTAAATACATGTAATGGTAATGCCTCTTCCCCTAATACCTCTACATACTGGTCAAGTAAATCTATTACAGCCTTCCAAACCTGACTATGTTCACTACCCTCTACTAAATGACCGTCAGCTTCAGCTTCATCTCTCATCTTTGTAAGCTTAGCAGGAATGTGAAGCTCTTCTAAAAAGGTATAAATTGCTTCACACATCTCTCGACCACATTTCGCTTTGGTAAGTCTTTTTTGCAGGCTATTTAACGATGGTACAATCAAATTACGTAAATCATTTACTCTATTTTCAAATAATACATCTTCATCCGTCTTCACATATGAATCTAAATCCAGTCCCTGAAAACGGCGATACTCCCAACGCTTCTTATTCGTCCATTTATCCCCATGAATTCCGTATGCTAACACATAGTTTTCTAGATAGTCCATTTCTTCACGCAACGCATTGATATTGGAATCCTGAGGAAATAATAAATCTGTTTTTACACACCGAAATACTGCATCATAGCGCCAATTAGCTGTCACTACCTCTAAGCTCGAGCGAATTAATTCAATCAACGGATGATGGAGCATTGAACGTTTTTGATCAATAAAAAATGGGATGTGGTGATCTGTGAATACCGTATCTAGTAAATCATAATAATCATTTGAATTACGAATGAAGAGCGCTATATCACGATAACGATACCCCTCATCTCTTACGAGTCTAGTTATTTCTCTAGCGACGCCTTCCACCTCTGCTCGACGATTAACAGCTTGATATAATGTAATATTTGAACGTTGTTGAAATGGTATAGAAGGCCGAGACTCAAGCGATTGCTCTAAATGATGTAATGAAGGTTGTAAAGCATGTCTCATATTTTCGACCAAGCGAACAGGTGACTCAATGTCGATGGAAGCCTCTTTTGCTAATCGAGTAATGGTTTGATATGTCCTCCCTGTCATTCTAAATAGATGTAAATCGTGAGGTGGGTAGTCGTCATATTGTTCATCTGTAGTCAATGTAATAGAAACCCGCTTACTTGTTTTCATCATTTGCACTAGGACATCGAGCTCTTGGGGTGTATAGTTATGAAAACCATCCACATAAATATGCGCATTTTGTAAGTAAGATGATTGTGCCATTTTTTCAGCTAATAGCCTCAAATAATCTTCTGAATCAATATATTTCATTAATAGATGCGCTTCTAAATCTTGATAAATCATTTGTAAATCGTATAATTTGTCAGCTAGTACTTGTTTATTAGGTTGATCTTCCTTTAGAATCAACTGTTCATGAGTTTGTTTAAGTTCATTTGCATCTATACAATAACGCTTTAACTCTGTGAGCATTCCTTCAACATGAGTAATAAAGCCTGATTTTTCTGCTGCCTTTGAGAACACCTTCAGTTCGCTCTTCCTATGCTCAATGATCTTTCTAAGCAGCATTGATACACCTACAGTCGATAAATGGTATCTACTAATTCCCCCCGTCTCTTGAAGTACACGCCATGCAAGTCTTGAAAAACTATACACTTGAGCACGAATCATGCCTTTTATCCCTGGTCTATTAATTAATTCATACTCCGATTGAAACGTCATTTGATCCGGTACTAAGTAAATGATCGGATCTCCCATTGGATCGTTAATCAACAGTTGATGAATCTCATTTATACATGTCTGTGTCTTTCCAGAACCACTTCTTCCAATAACAAAACGAAGAGACATAAAATCTCCCCTCCCAGTAATCTTGTATACTATTTATTATTTTACTTTATTTACAATAAGATAACCACCATAGCAGGTTGTTAGCCAATGCATGTCATTAATCACTTTAACAAGGCTGCTTTCACGATGCCTGTATATTTTCCAACACTATATAATGATGAAAAAAGTATAAAACCACTAGTTATCTGTCCCTTTTTAGTTAAAGGCTCTTTTCGTAAACTTTGTTGTTATTTATACAAAATTACGACAGTAAAAAGAAGTCTTGTATAATTATCTTTATATTGTAGAAGAAAAGATGCAACGAAACTATTGTTGTATCCGTGTTATATCTTAGAACGACAAGCAACAATCATTGCGAAAACAGCCTAATTAAAATAACAACATAGTTAAAAAGAGTTATTTTTATCATATCCCCAAAATTCTTGAAGTGCATTGAGAAAAATCTGGTTAAACGGTTCATACTTTTCACATTTCGAAGCTGGTTGGTTATGAACAACTCTTTCAATTGTAATTAATAGTTGTTCAATACATTGTACGAGCGTTTTGGAATCCCCTCTACTAATGACATCTTTTCGCTTCATATTAATTAATTTAGCTATTTCTTCAATTAAACCTTCTTTTGAAATTGTCGCATACATCATCTTTTGAAATTGGACAGGTGGTGGTGAGTGATGCATTTCGATCCACTTACAGCATAAAAGAGGTTGTATAATTTGAAGATATTGTTTTGCAGTGACACTTTCTTTGGACAATATGTTATGATAATTTCTTTTAGCCATATGTAAATAATGATACATGCATTTTTTTTCAGAAAATGCATATGAAATCATTTTTCGAAAACCTTTCATTACTTGGTCATGTTCAGCATAAACAATCGATGATTGTAACCACTCAAATATGGAAGGATTTGATTTTTTGTAAAGCTGTAATGCCTTACGAATATCCCATCCACTAATATCTAATAAATCGGATACAGGCTTGCTTATGACATCCCTCTTATGTTCAATGGACAAATACCAGTCTGTATGATGAATATAAAAAAACCTCACATCGAAATCACTATCATTCGAATGAAGCCCCCACGCCCTGCTGCCTGCTTCACAAGCAAAAATTATTTTAACTTGTTCCTCCCTCTCTATTTGTTCTAGTTCTGATATAATATGAGTTCGCACGGTATTAACACACCTCATTTTACGAAGTATAAATGTTATAACAATATAAGTACTGTTCTAAGAAATTAATCAATTCAAGAATTAAGATTATTTTTAATTAGTTATTTTCATAAGGCTCTTTTCGTAAACTTTGTTGCTATTTTTATTAAAGGCGGACAGTTAGATGAGTTTTATAACACCTCAACAATTGTAAAAATAGATAAGATGCCAAGAACGTAAAAAGAATACATACTTATATATTAGAACGCAAAGCAACATTCAATGCGAACACAATCTTTCGTATACTTTAGAACTGTAAGATACACCTTTACAACTTTCACCCTTTAGAGAGATGAAAAGCTATCAAGGGAGTTAGTTAGCTAATTAGCAATAATAAATACGAAGACAGCTTTCATAAACTTTGTTAATGAATTTAATGTGAACAACTTGAGGTGTTTTTATGCGATTGTCATCGCCTTTAATAAGAAAAGGTACTAAGTCCATGCTTTGTTTGTTTCTTAGAACACAACGACTATAATAACCTTCAAAAAATACAGTGCACTTAGTGAATATCTTCATTTGCTAGTAAAACTAGTCGTCAATTCTTCACCTCTTTGTCAATAGTTCATCCATTTCATCATATAGAAGCAACAGAGCTTAAGTGTATTACTTTGTATAGAACTAAAAAAAGCCAGGTACATCACCTTGGCTTTTATTTATTCGTTTTTTGGATCGAAGGCATCTCGTAATCCATCTCCTACAAAATTAAAACATAATACTGTTATTAGAATCATTAACCCAGGAAATAATGGATACCACCATGCTTTTAACATGATCGTATAGTTTTGGGCATCTTGTAGCATATTACCCCAGCTCGGCTTCGGAGGTTGTATCCCCAAGCCCAAGTAGCTTAATGCTGCTTCGATTAATATAACCTGGCCAATGTTTAAAGTTGCCACAACAATAATTGGCCCTAATGCGTTAGGTAATATATGCGAAAAGATAATAGTCCACGATTTTGCACCAATCGTTTTAGCAGAAAGTACAAATTCACGAGTTCTTAGCGAAAGAAACTCACCTCTTACTAAACGTGCAGTGGTCATCCACCCTGTAAAAATAAATATGAGGATTAATTTATCTACACCTGGTTGAAAGATCGTAACCAAAGTAATTAATAAGAAAATCGTAGGAATTGAAAGAAGTATATCGACAAACCTCATAAGAAATGAATCAATACGTCTACCAAAATAGCCAGCAATCGCTCCTATGAAAGTTCCAATTGTTATTGCCCCTGCAATTGATGAAAAGCCAACAAGTAATGAAACTCTACCTCCATACAATAATCTAGTAAATATATCCCTGCCAAATTTATCAGTCCCTAATAGATTCTCGCTACTCGGTGGTTTAAGCTTATCTATTAAGCTTTGTTCATTTGGGGAATATGGTGTTAAAAGTGGTGCAAATATTGCTGCAAGTATGATGATCGTAAGCACAACTGCCCCAAATACTGCGAGTTTATTTTTCAAAAATTTTCGAGCGAAAATTTTTGTATACGTATCCGGCTTTTCGTTAAGAATGGGGTTCAATAGCTGTTCTCTAGTCGGTTCAGGCATACTATTCATTTGTGACACGATAATCCCCCCTATTTATACTCAATCCGTGGATCAAAGACCGCATATAATATGTCTGCTATCATATTACCAATAATAACTAAAACGGCAGATAAAACAGTTAATGCCATAATAACTGGATAGTCTCTTTTAAATGCTGATTCAAAAAATAAACGACCAAGACCAGGCCAAGCAAAAACTTGTTCAACTATAACTGATCCACCGATAAATGTCGGCAGCATAACTCCAAAAATAGTAATAACTGGTGTTAAGCCGTTCCGTAAACCGTGTTTATATATAACCGTACCTCTCTTTAACCCTTTTGCCCGTGCAGTTCTCATATAGTCTTGTTTCGTTACATCAATCATACTTGAACGTGTATACCTTGTTAAACTAGCCATATCTGCTGAAGCTAACACGAATGCAGGTAATATTAAATGATGAATGCGGTCCCATAAACCTGACGGACCTGTGAGATTCGCAACACCACCGGTAGGAAACCAGCCAAGTTTTACCGAAAAAAACATAATCAAAATAAGTCCTAACCAGAAATTTGGAGTAGCAAGTCCTAAAAAAGAAGTTACTGTAATTCCATAATCTAATTTTGAATAAGGCCTCGTAGCTGAGTAAACACCTAATGGGATTGATATTAAAAACGCTAACACTGTAGCTACAAGCATTAACAATAGAGTATTAGGTAGTCTGTTCATGATCATTTCAGATACTGGAGTTCCTTTTTTTAGTAAAGATGTTCCGAAGTCTCCTTGTAACATATTTCCAACCCACTTTAAATATTGGACATGAATAGGGTCGTTCAAACCGTAATTTTCTATCATTTTTGCTTTATCAGCCGGGCTAATACTTGGGTCTATTAACAAGGCAGTAGGGTCTCCAGGAGCCATTTGGATAATGACAAAAGAAATAATTGTTATACCTAACAACAAGGGAATAGTCATGAAGAGCCTACGGACGATATATGCTAACAAGTTGCACCTCCCTCTCCTTTTCATACATAATCTCTATATCTATCATTAAAGTATTATTAAATTTTACAATTTGTATAATACTTTGCCTTCAATAATAATAAAGGGGAGGGAAGCCCACCCCTCTTTTAATCGAAATAATTGTTTATTCCTGTTTTAACCACCATTTATATGGATGATATACATCAAGCCTTGAGTGGAAGGTATAATCTTGTAAGTTTGAAGGAATGGCTTGATATCTTGTAGGATAATACAAGAATGTGTAAGGTTGGTCTTCCGCAACAATTTTGTAAATTTCAGCATATGCATCCTTATATTCATCTCTATCAGTTAGTGATTTTGCTTCTTCTAATAAAATATCCAATTCAGGGTTTGAATACCAAACAAAGTTCATCCCTTGTTCTCTTTGACTT
Organism: Bacillus sp. SM2101; assembly: GCF_018588585.1. Classification (NCBI taxonomy): domain Bacteria; kingdom Bacillati; phylum Bacillota; class Bacilli; order Caryophanales; family Bacillaceae; genus Bacillus; species Bacillus sp. SM2101. The sequence goes on along the minus strand of NZ_JAEUFG010000010.1, from coordinate 87,169 downwards.
GAGTGGTAAATTTCATTTAGATCTGGGAATGTGTTTAGAAGCCAACCTAATATTAGCGCATCATAATCCCAGTTAGGAGCGGTAATGGATGTAACAAAAGCACTGAATTCCATAATATTTGGTGTTACTTCAATACCAATTTCTTCTAATTGTTGTTTTAGAATAACTGTTATATCTTCTCTAATTTTATTACCTTGGTTCGTTTTAACTTCAAATGCAAACTTTTTACCATCTTTATCTAAGAATCCATCACCATCAGTATCCTCCCATCCAGCTTCTGCTAATAATTGCTTCGCTTTTTCAGGGTCATACTCAAATACTGGAACATCATCACTATATGCCCATGATAATGGGCTTTCTGGTACGTGTGCTATTTGTCCTCCACCATTCAACACTGCTGCAATAATACCTTCACGGTCTACAGCATGCGTAAGTGCTTGACGAACTCTTTTGTCTTGAAACATCTCATTTTGTTGGTTATAAGCAATAAAGTTATACTGTAATCCAAGACCATCTTCAATGACAACGCCAGCACTATCAGCCCATCCCTTTACCGTGTCAATTTCACTTTCTGGAACAGAAGGGTAATAGTCCACATCTCCCGCTTGAAGTTGTGCTAGTAACGCATTTTGATCAGGAACAATTTTGTAAATGATCTCTTCAAGATAAGGCGCACCTAAAAAGTAATCATCGTTCCGCACAACTTTCACGTACTCTCCGTCTCTCCACTCATCAAAAATAAAAGGTCCTGAACCAATGGGATTTTTCGTATTGAACTCATGTGAGCCTAATTCTGCAATCGGTACATCTTTTAATATATGTTCAGGTAAAACCTGGTAGTTTAATGTTGTTGGAATAAACCCTACATTTACTTCATTTAGTTTAAATTCAACAGTATATTCATCGATTTTTGTAATGCTTTCTATTGATTCAAAATCTCCACCTCGCGGACCAATATATTCATCACTTATAGGAATACTGTATGTGAATACTAAGTCATCTGCGGTAAGTGGCTCACCATCATGAAACTTTACATCATCTCTAAGTGTTACAGTAACTGTTAAGCCATCTTCAGAGCTTTGAATATCTGTTGCTAAATCATATTCCACTTCAAGGTTAGGGTTAGCAATAACTGGTGAAGAGAAAATAAGATTTTGAATATCTCCACTTGAAGCGTCTTGAGAGTAGATGGAATTAAATAAAGTTGGACCGCCTATAGAGCCCATAATTAACGTCCCACCAGATTGTGGTTCATTAGTTGTTGCTGGTTCTTCAGTTTCTTCTACTTCCTCTTCCTCTTCCTCTTCGCCTTCACCATCACTTGTTGTTACTGGATCTTTTTGCGCAGTAGATGGCTCATCTGCTTCATTTCCACACGCTGCTAAAAATAGTGCAAATACTAACATTAGACTTAATAAAAGCCAATTTGATTTACTCAATTTCACGTTTTTACTCCCCCCTAAGAATTAATTAAAGTCATGACTTGAATTATTTATTAAATCTTATCTCCCCCCTTCCAAGAATTTGTGTCCCTAAACTTATTTATATAAGTGGCATGCAACAAAATGATCTTTTTTCACTTCATTTATTTGAGGTACAATCTTGCTGCATTCATCTTTTGCTGCCGGACACCTCGTATGAAATACACAACCTGCCGGTGGATTAGCCGGGCTTGGCAAATCCCCTTGTAGAACGATTCTTTCCTTTGGAACAGTTCCCTTATTCTTTGTTACGGGTACAGCAGATAGTAAGGCTTGTGTATATGGATGAAGTGGTTCTGAATATAAGTTGTTTTTGGGTGCTAGCTCCATTAAGTTCCCTAAGTACATTACTCCAACTCTATCGCTTATATGTCTAACAACACTTAGATCATGTGAAATAAAGATATAAGTTAAGCCAAATTCTTCTTGCAAATCCTCTAATAAGTTGATGATTTGGGCTTGTACAGATACATCTAATGCCGAAACAGCTTCATCAGCGATTATTAAATCTGGATGTAATGCAATGGCTCTAGCAATCCCAATACGTTGACGCTGTCCACCTGAAAATTCATGCGGATAACGATTTATATAGGAAGAATTTAAACCCACCTTTTCTAATAATTGACCAATATATTCATCACGTTCTTTTCCACTATACAAGTTGTGGATTTTCAAAGGTTCTCTTAATATTGAACGAAGTGTTTTTCTTGGATTTAATGAAGCATATGGGTCTTGGAATATCATTTGGATATCTTTCCGAACACTTTGCCTTAATTCATTTTCACGCATATGTGAAATATCTTGACCTTTAAATATGATTTTTCCATCTGTAGGTTCATACAGTCTAATTACTGTACGACCAATTGTAGACTTTCCACAACCAGATTCGCCTACTATGCCTATTGTTTCTCCCTTGTTAATGGAAAAACTTATCCCATCAACTGCTTTTAAGTGACCTGCTGTTCTTTGTAAAATGCCACTCTTTATAGGAAAGTGTTTTTTTAAGTTGTGTAACTGAAGTATTGGTGATGTTTGTTCGTTTTGAACCGCTTCGCTTTTTTCAACTGATGTTACACTCATACTCCTTCCTCCTCTTCTTCATGTAAAAAACAGCGTACAGATCTGGAACCTTTTTTCGTTAATAAGGGTATCTCGTTAAAGCATTGGTCAAATGCCTTTGAACAACGTGGTGCAAAACGACAGCCTTTCGGTAAGTGCTCTGGGGAGGGAACAGTCCCTTCAATTGATTGTAAGCGTGTTATTTCCCCATCTATGGAAGGTACAGAATTAATTAGACCTTCAGTATATGGGTGAAGTGGATTATCAAATAATTCCTCTACATTTGCTTCCTCAACAACTTGGCCGCAATACATCACTACAACTCTATCTGCTATATCTGAAACAACACCTAAATCATGTGTAATTAATAGAATTGAAGTGTTAAATTTTTTGCTTAAATTTCTCATTAAATCTAATATTTGCGCTTGAATAGTAACATCTAATGCAGTTGTAGGTTCGTCCGCTATTAATAACTTAGGATTACAGCTCATAGCCATTGCAATCATTACTCTTTGTCTCATCCCTCCTGATAATCTATGAGGGTATTCATCTATGATTTCAGCTGCTCGAGAAAAACCAACCATATCTAATAATTCGATTGCCTTAATTCTTGCTTCAGCCTTTGACATTTTTTGATGGTAGATTAAAACTTCCGTTATTTGTTCACCAATTTTTAACACAGGATTTAATGATGTCATCGGCTCTTGGAAAATCATTGAAATGTCATTCCCTCGCACTTTCAACATCTCTTTTTCTGGTATTTCCACCAGATCTTTTCCGTCATAAAGAATTTGACCATCCACTATTTTTCCGCCAGGACTCGGAACTAGTCTCATAATCGATAGCGATGTTATACTCTTACCTGAACCAGATTCGCCAACTAAGGCTACTGTTTCTCCTTTATTAATTTTTATATCAACCCCATCAACTGCTGGAATAGCTTTCTTTTTACGAAAGAAGTATGTCTTTAAATTTTTCACTTCCAATAACGTTGACATTTAATAGTTTCACCTTCCTACTCTAGGTAACTACAATTGCTACTTTTATACTATTCTGAGTTTTTATTTGTTATTACAATTACGTCTCTATTACAAGTATTTTCTTTATTTTATTACTATAAGAGAATTCTCAATTAATTATTGACTATCGTAAGAGAACTCTTTTTTTATGCTGAAATTTCTGTTTATTGACTGATTAAAGGTTGAAAATCTATACTAAAGAATATGTACAAAAATTATTGGATTTTGACTGATTTTTAAAGAAGGCTCTTCTCGATTATTTGGTGATTGCTTTTTCTCATCACTTTGTGGAAGAAAAGTAGTATACGTATTTTAACAACCATCAAAGCGAAAACAGCCTTGAAGAAAGAGGGTTACATACATGGACAGGATCTATACGATAACCGAGTGGATTACACGGTTCTTACTACTTAATCTTTATTGGATTTTATTTTCATTAGTTGGTTTAGTTTTTTTGGGTGTATTCCCTGCGACAACCGCGATGTTCTCTATTTCCAGAAAGTGGATTCAAGGCGATATAGACATCCCTATTTTCAAGACTTTTTGGAGTTATTTTCGAAGTGATTTCTTGAAGGCAAATATGTTAGGTTTTTTACTAATTATCTTAGGATTTGGGTTATACGTAGATTTTGTATACGTGAAGTCGCTTAATAGTGCTTTAGGTATAATCTTACTTGGAAGTACATTGTTACTTACTGCATTGTTTATCATTACGATTCTAAATCTATTTCCAATATATGCTCATTATGAATTAAATATATTCCAATATATTCAACGTGCATTTTCTATAGGCATCCTACATCCGATTAGAACGATTATGATGGCACTTGGAGTAATTGGCATATACTTCATTTCAAGTGCCTTTCCAGGGTTCATCATTTTTTTCAGCGGTAGTTTATTAAGCTACTTGATCACCTGGATTGCTTCTAGAAATTTTTCAGATGTTATAGAAGGTAACTAACTTAGTACATTTAAGTTAGTTACCTATATCAATACTTGCTATTAAACTAAGAAGGTATAATCTACGATAATTAAGTAGTTATACCTTTCCATTAGCATTTCAAGTTCTGTAAAGCAATATTTATGCCTCTATTTATTCTTAAACCTCGTAGTTATTTTCACATTGGGAGTAAGTATTTATAATCTATTTATTGGCTGTTTTCGCATTGTACTACGAAAAAAATACGTATAAACAAAGCGTTCATTTATATTGAGGTCAATTTCATAATATTATTGTTGATGTATATAGTAGTCTCATTAAAGAAAAAAGCCTTCTTAAAATAATAATTTGCTTTGTCAGATACTATATAATCTCCAGGATCACCTTTCATCCTTTTTGCTAATGAGTCTCTTTGTTTTTGACATAATCTTTATGGACGTTCCTCACCGTTTTCTCATTCACCCCTATTGCTCTAGCGACGTCTATAAATTTATTCTTCATGGTCTCCCATTCTATAAATCTCACAAGCCTTGTCGTCATCAGTCTTTTTTGATCAACACTTTCTAAAGGTTCCCAAAAGCTTGTAAAGCATTCTTTACACTTGTATCTTTTCCTGTTAATCTCTAAAATTACTTGTTTTGAACGAATAGGGATATCGACAATCATTTGTTTTCTAGTTCCATATTTATATAAGTTAGCCAAGGACAGACAATACGGACAATGTGAAGGAAGGTTCTTTTTGGTTACCTGAATAATAATATGATGTTCATTTTCGTGACCTTCTATTATATTAAACTCGCTTAATACCTTTGAATAACTCATCCGTTCTCCCTCTTATTCATGTGTATTAACCTCTTTAGAATGAGTATTTGAAAGTTTGTATAAAGGAATTAAGTATATAATGAAGAGAATACTTAACATTGCATAGGCGATCGTAAGTCCAAAGGATGCAGTCAATAAGCTTGCTATTAATGGACCAACAATCATACCAAACGAATATGCAGTATTGAAGACTGCGAATATGATACCTTGTGAAGTAACACCGGCTTGTTCTGATATATCAGCCAATTTAGGAAGAGCTGGTGTGAGTACGATTCCAAGGCTAACACCTAACAAGGCAAGTGTGACAGCTTGATACCCGATGGATTGAGGCAGAGCATTTAACGGTAATACAACTGCAACTAGTACAATACCTAACATGACCGATTTCACATGTCCTATTTTAGTAGACAAAATCCCAATAATAGGTGCTATTATTCCATAAGCTAGTGGTGGGATAACGAAGAGTAATCCAATCATTCCTGGCGAGGCATGTAAGTTATTTGTTATGTGTATCGGTAAAGTTGGCTCAATACTCGCAAAAACTGCTGCACCTATTGCTGCGATTCCTGCGATAATAAGAATTTGTCTTTGACGAAGTATGCCAAAAGATGAGACGAACCGCTCAGATTTTGTCTCTGTTATACTCCGAAGACAAAAAAAGCTAAGAAGTGCAGTCAATAAGCTAATCCCACCTGCCACAAAAAAAGGCAACTTATATCCACCCAATTCAAAAAGCCAGCCTCCAAATAAAGGGCCAAATAATACACCAGCTGATTGGCCTGATATGGCTATTCCCATCGCTTTCCCCCGTTCTTCACTTGGGAAAACATCCGCAACAAACGCAAGCCCTGCAGACCAAGGAATTGAGGCTGCAACTCCTTGCAAAGCACGTGCAATAACAAGGAGCCACAATGATGTAGACATAGCAAATACTATTGTAGTTACCCCTAAGCCTAGTAACCCTATTGTAATCATTTTTTTCCTTCCAATTCGATCTGCGAAGGCTCCAGAAAATGGGGTAGCTATAAATAAAGCAATAGCATAACTAGCAAACAATATACCTACGAAGGATTGAGATGCTCCTAGATCAGTAGCATAAATCGGCAGAAATGGTACAACTAAACCATACATTAACATATCTGTAAATATCGCAATTGACACGATGAATAGCACTGTTTTATTTGATGTTTTTTGCTTGTTCTTTATCACTCTTTTCTCCTCCCCTTGCAAACTCGATCATGTCATTAATACATTTCAGTTGCAATTCACATTGGCTATACATATTGTCAAATATTATTTTCACTTGATGAGGTATAGACCCAAACATTTTTTCTTTCTCTGCATAGCCTGACTTCATCGTTTCATAAATATAAATGACTTCGTTTTTCTGTTTTTCTAATGATAATAATATTTCATCATTTGATATATTGTCTATAAACGTTAACGATGTATATAAAGCTGTCGGAAATACTACCGAAGATGTTGCCAATGACTCAATGAGTAAACGATTTAATTCAGCTTCTCCTTTCGTTGTAATTCTAAAAATAGACTTCGTTCTTAAGCCTGTTTGTTCAACTGTCTCTAATTCAACCTTTGCTTCTTTTTGTAGTTTTTTCAATGCATGGTAAATGGAAGCAGGTTTCACGTTTGCCCACATTTCTGTATTCGATGATTCCATCATTCGTTGAATTTCGTAACCTGACATTGGTCCATTAGATTTAAGAAGCCCAAGTACCATTGTTCGTGTCATTTAATCACTCCTTCATCTAACTAAACATTTAATACTAAATGTTTAGTATTTGTTAAACATTATAAATACACTCTATACAAAAATAAAGATATATCATCATTTCTACTAGATAATCCGATATATCTTTTATAAGAACAATGATCATGCTCTTATTTTTCTAGCATTTCATTCACAAAAACTTGTTCAGCCATAGAAAATGAATGATTGGTTTGATGAATAAATGATAGCGTTCTTGTGAAATGTGCTTTATTTATTGAAATCGCTACGAGTTCACCACGTTCTAATTCTTTTTCCACTATAATATGTGACAAAATGGCAATGCCAAGATTATTCAGAACCGCTTCCTTAATCCCTTGACTTGAATTAAATATGTAAGAGCGCATAATAGATAAATTCCATTCCTTGATTAAATAATCACTATATGCTCTAGTTCCAGAGCCAATCTCTCGCAATATCCAAGTTTGATTATTAAGCTGAGCTGGTAAAATATTATCTTTCGAAGCGATTGGTGATGAAGGAGATGTAACAAGAACCATTTCATCCTCTAAAAAGGGCTTTACAACAAGATCATTGTTTTCGATCTTACCTTCTATCAGCCCAATATCCAAACGAGCTTGTCTTATTAATTCTGTTATTTCTTCTGTATTTTTAATCACAACTTCAATATCAACCTCTGGGTGCGCAGATGTAAACTGCGCTAAATACTTTGGTAATAAATATTCACCAATTGTATAACTTGCTCCAATCTTTATGCTCCCACTTACAATATTACTTAAATGGTTAATTTCATCTTTCGTATTGCTATACAATGTTAAAATTTTGTTTGCGTTTCTATACAACACTTTACCAGCCTTTGTTAATTCAACATATTTTGGAGAACGATAAAGAAGCTGTTCGTTAAATTCTTCTTCTAAATTGCGTATATGTAAACTAATAGTCGGTTGTGAAAAGTTTAAATGTTCAGCAGCTCGAGAAAAGTTTTTGTACTTTGCTACTGTAACAAAAATTTTTAACGCATCAATATTCATCTCTTACCCTCACTTTCCTTTTGAACTGCTAACTTAACATGCTAGAAAATTGTAACAGCGTTTAACTTATTACAACTATACAAGATTTTGTAAAAATAAGCAGTTAAAATAAATTATGTAACTTCAGCTTTTATCATATGAAGTTAAATCGATGTACACACTTGTAGAAGAAGACTAGGCTGTTATTAGAATTTCCTATGATTATCATAATAATATCTCATTTCCCCTTTTCTTATTATCAACGTAAGATGGGGTTAAGAAATGAGGTGGTCATTTTGACATTACTGCAAGAAAATCAGCCACAAATTCACAGAAAATCGCGTATAAAGGAAAATAATAGAGCATTTATTATTGGAGTATTTTTAACGTTCTTACTTGCAACCGTTGCTAAATTCCTATCGACTCTACCATATTTAGAAATAGTTGGTGCATTAGTCATAGCACTAATTTTAGGGATCGTGTGGCGTTTAGTTTTAGGCGTTGAACAAAATTATTCAGCTGGAATTGAATTTTCTAGCAAAAAACTACTTCGCTTAGGTATTATTATTCTTGGAATTCGTCTTAACATAAAATCAATTATTGAGATTGGGGCAAATGTTCTAAGTGGCATAATAATCATTGTTATTATAACGATTATTGTAATAGTAATACTTAGTAAAAGAATGAATGTAAATAACAACATTGGATTATTAACTGCATGTGGGACTGGGATTTGCGGGGCAGCCGCAATTGTTGCAATTGCTCCACAGATGAGAGCAAAAAATGACCAAATTACCATTAGTATTGCTGTAATAGCATTATTAGGAACTTTATTTACACTTATATTTGTACTTTTTTCAGCTAAGTTGCCTTTATCAGATATACAATATGGAATATTGTCCGGTTTATCACTTCATGAGTTAGCACATGTAGTTGCTGCCGCAGATGTTCGTGGTAAATCCGCCACGGATATCGCGGTCATCATTAAGCTTACTCGTGTACTGTTATTGGTTCCTATTGCAATTATCATAGGTCACATGTATCGTATGAATAATAATAATTCGGCAGGAAACAAGCTACCATTTCCTTGGTTTATCATAGGCTTTTTATCTATGAGTATGTTAAATACGTTTATTAGTATTCCTGTTCATATAAGTGATTTTCTAGTAATGATTGCGTATATTCTTATAGGAACAGCAATGGCTGCCATCGGTCTTATGATTGATACACAGTCATTCCGTTTGTATGGGATAAAAGCTTTTATTGCAGGTTTGATTGGGACTATTTTTATGGTTGCGATCGCGTATGTCTTTGTCACAATATCAACTATGTAAGTGAGCAGGAATATTATTAAATTAACTAAATACTCCTGAAATGTCTATCAAAGAAGCCTACCTTTCACCCACTTGGTTTGAATGGAAATGACTCTCTAAAAAACATAGCCAACTAAAAAAGCAGAAACATATTGTTAAATCCAATACGTTCCTGCTTTTTATCATTAATATGATGTTAAGTTATCTTAATACCGGTTGTACGATGGCATTTTCTTTCATAACATTTGTAAACCATTTAGCACTTTCCTTCGGAATACGCTGTTGTGTTTTATAATCAACATATACCATACCAAAGCGTTTTTCATAACCAAATGCCCACTCAAAATTGTCCATAAATGACCATAAATAGTATCCCTTTAAATTCCCACCTTCTTCAATGAAGCGGTGGCATGCTTCAAGATGAGATTGAACATAGGCAATACGGTCCTTATCATCAACTACTCCTGCCACTAACTCATCTTTCATTGCAGCACCATTTTCAGCGATGTAGATTGGTAGCTCAGTATATTCAGATTGCAGACGTTTAAGTAATACATATAATGATTCAGGGTGTACTTCCCATCCCATATCTGTATGCTCACCCTCTTGTGGGATGTGATTTAGCTTTAATAGTTGGTTTTCTTCTCCAGCTGCAACAACTGATCGACTATAAAAATTGACCGCAAGAAAGTCACCTGGGTTATTTATTGTAGCTAAGTCATTTTCTTTAATAAAGTCATATTCACCAACTTCATTTTTAAACCATTCAAGCATATCAGTAGGGTACTTACCGTAAAAAATTGGATCCAAGAACCAGCGATTACTATAGCCGTCTTGTCTTTTTGTTGCTGCAATATCCTCTTCAGAATTAGTTGCAGGGTAAGCAGGCTGAAGATTTAGTACAATCCCTATATCGCCAGGTAGGTTCATATCTTTATATTTCTGTACTGCTAAGCCATGTGATAAAAAGATATGGTGCGACGCAATAATCGCTTCTCTCCAATTTTGATGTCCAGGTGCATGGACACCTTCACCATATCCTAAAAATGCTGCACACCAAGGTTCATTATGCGTGAACCACATTGGTACTTCATTACCAAACTCATTGAATAGAGTAGTAGCATACTCCATATAATAATCAACTATGTTTCTATTAACCCAGCCACCCTCATCTTGAATCCATTGAGGCAAATCCCAATGATAAATTGTTAATGCAGGTTTAATATCGTATTTTTTCAACTCTGCTAATAAGCGTTTATAAAAATCTAAACCAGCTTGATTTACAACCGATTTTTGCGGGAATATTCTAGGCCATGCAACTGAAAATCGGTAATGTTTGATGCCTAAATCTGCGAGTAATTTTACATCTTCTTCAATTTTATGGTAATGATCACATGCGATGTCACCGTTATCTCCATTTACAACTTTGCCAGGTACTCTACAAAAGGTATCCCAAATCGATTCTGAACGTCCGTCTTTTTCAATGGCTCCCTCAATTTGATATGAAGAAGTAGCCGTACCCCACACAAAGCCTTTAGGGAATGATTTTTGTGCTAACATAATATTCATCTCCTCTTTCATTAAACGACCTATTGTTGACATAGAAATACAAATCTTTAATGTTTAGCAAAATGTCATCTTATTGTCTATTCACCATCTTATGCAGTTTTCAGTATTCGAAAAAGAGTCTCAACATAATTTATTATAATTACAGTATCCGTTACAATTATCTTAACCCTTTACCAAAGCAACGAAACCGCTTTCGGTTTATAGTATAATTATCGACGTTTTTTATAATAATGTAAAGGCATTTTTTATAAAAAATACTGATATTTCAGCTTTTTTAACATGACTAAACTCACGAATTATTTTCGTAACATCCTAAAATAGATGCGTAACAATAATTATCCCCTTATCAAAACAAACTTACCTATTTTGGTTATGTGTTAATTAGAGTTGTAACATTATTGGAAGACTAGAGTATCGTTGCTCACTTAAGTCGAAGAACTAGCGCGGACAACACAATCATTATTTTCATTTACGTAGGATGACAAACGATATTAAAAACCTGTTTTTATTAAGGCTCTTAACTTTAACTTTCTAGCAATTGTTACCAAATTCGAAAGATGGTCACCGTTATATATTAAAAAAGATGCCACGAACTCTATTTGAGCATCTGTTTAAAATTCTTAATATGAAAAACAACAAATCAATAGGAATATAGCCTTTACTAAACAAAAAGGTAGGATGCGCTCCTACCTCACGTTATGATTTTACAGCTCCAGACATCGTACCTTCAATAATATATTTTTGAAGGAAGATATATAAGATTAATAGTGGGGCTGCCACAATTAAAATACCACATGATAGCAATGGCCAATTATTACCATATTGTCCTTGGAAATTTAATAAACCTGCTGAAATCGACCAAAGTTTACTATCTGATAAGTAGAGGATTGGCCCTAGCAAATCGTTCCATGTTCCAATGGCAGTTAATACGATTCCTGTAGCAATAATCGGCTTCATTAATGGCATGATGACGGAAAACATATATCGACCGTAGCCACAGCCATCAATACTTGCTGCTTCATCTAATTCCTTACTAATCGATTTAATATAACCAACAAACAAAATGAAAACGACACCAAATCCTGTTGAACGAATTAAGATGTAACCAAGTTGAGTATTATATAGCCCTGTCTCAACCATCATTCTAAATTGAGGAACAATTGGGTTTGGTAGAAACATCGACATTGTAAAAAAGATATATAGCAATCCACTCCATTTTACATAACCTCTAGCAATTGGGAATGCAGCAAATATCGAAAAGATGATAACGATAACAGTTGAGACACCAGTATATAGTAAGGTATTCCATACGTATGTCGAGAAAGCTCCTTGTTCCCATGCATCTAAAAAGTTTTGAAAATTAAAGTTTTCTGCAATTGAGTTTGGACTAATAATAAACTCTGCATTTGTCTTAAAAGCTGTATTTACAACTAAGAGAAGTGGCACAAGATAAAGTACTAGCATGATAAACACGGAGAAATAGCTTAAAAATTTTATTGATTTGGATGTTTTCATGTCTTATCCCACCTCTCTCTTTCGTAAATAATGCTGTGACACAACAACAAAAATGAGAACGATTAAAAATTGGATCATCGATAAAGCTGCTGGTAATCCTAAATCAATCGTATTACTTCTAAACGTTTCGCTGTAAACATCGAATCCTATCGTACTCGTATTAAAGTTCCCTCGTGTTAAGACGATAATGATGTCATAAGTTTGAAGTGCTCCAATAATTGATAGCAAAATATTTACTGTAAAAGCAGGAGCAATCATCGGGAAAGTAATATTTTTAAATGACTGCCAACTATTTGCACCATCAATGTAGGCTGCTTCGTATAAATCTTTTGGTACAGTCTGTAATCCAGCAAGGAAAATGAGCATTGAATAACCCATATACATCCATATTTGTACAAACATAATATACTCAAAAGCATGTTCAAAATTTCCAAAGAATGTGTCCGAATAACCAAATAAACCGTATATTTTTTGAACAGGTCCATTAATAGGGTTAAACATTAGCTGCCAAATAAGACCAACAACTGTTACCCCTAACAATACAGGGATAAAAAATACTGATCTAAAAAACTTATCACCTTTTAATTTTTGATTTAATACTAAGGCCATAAGTAAACCAACAGAGTTTTGAATAACTGTTACAACAATTGCGAAATATATAGTTCTCTGAATTGCTGCATATCTTTCTGGGGTATTCGAAGAGAAAAATATTTCTTTATAATTATCTAAACCTACAAAAGAAAACCCCTGCCCAGGTACACTAGTAACATCAGTAAATGAAAAGATTACTGTGAAAACTGAGGGACCAAATAAAAATGCAACATATAAACTTAAAGGGAGTAACAAAAAGAGATATGGATACAGTCTAGATCTCCCTTTTCCAAAAGGATACATAAGTCTCACCTCACGAGCTTCAAAAGCTAGTAGTTTTTGGGATAAATTAAGGGCCTGATTTCAGGCCCTTAATTAGCAGTAATATTTTAATAGAAGGGCTTAGTTGCCTTCAGCGTCTTCCCATTCTTGTTGTTGAATTTCCGCTAATTCTTGAGCTGTTTCGATCGGTCCACCTGGTGCAATATATTCAGCATGAACACCTGCATTCGCAATGTGCTCACCAGCGTTTGGTCTATTGATGAATAATTGCTCATAACCAAGCTTGAACTCTTGTAAATATGGAGAGATCTCATTTACGAATTCACTGTCAGCTACTACATTTGGTTGAACTGGCAGCATTCCTGATGCATTAACAAAATCTGTGTAATTTTCTGGTTGAGAGAAGAACTCTAACCATTTAATTGCATACTCTTTATTTGGTGCATTTTCTGCTACTAAATATGTCATATCATACTTACCAGCTAAGCTTTTATTATCCTCAGCATTGTCACTACCAGGGATTGGGAAGTATCCAAAATTCAAATCAGGAAAGTCTTTTGTTAATTCTGGTGCTTTCCATGCACCATCACCCATCATCGCAACTGAACCAGATGTAAATAATGAAGGTAATGTTGCATAATCAATTCCCATAAATCCATTGATTGCGTATCCCATCATTTGTTGAGCTTTTGTTAATACTTCTAGAGGTTTTTCATCAGTAAATTTGCTTTCACCAGTCCATAAGCCTTTAATAAACTCTAATTGATCACCTAAAATTGAAGCTTGTAAGCCTTGAACAGTGATTGCTAATGGCCACGTATCTTTACCTGCAAAAGCAAGTGGAGTAACTTCATTATCTTGTAATGTGTCTAACACGTTTATGAACTCATCCCAAGTTGTCGGAACTTCTAAACCGTGATCTGCAAAAATGTCTTTGTTATAGTATAAGCCTGAAAATGCAGTTGTACCAACTGGTACACCGTACACTTTACCGTCAAACATTCCACCATTTTCGATGTCAGAAGGGTTATAGTTATCTAAGAAAGATTCACCAGTTAAATCAGCGATTTGTCCTGCTTCAATCCATTGTTGCCAGTTTGGCTTTTCAGCTCCTGGCGACCACTCTTGTGGCGATAAGATAAAACCAGATAAGTTAGGGAATAGATCAACATCTTCAGCAGCTAATCTAGATTGCATTAATTGCTTATACACGTCGTCTGATGCAGTGACTGTGTATTCAACCTCTACCTCAGGGTATTCCTCCATGAATGCTTCGTTAAGTTCTGTAATATAATCATTTACCGCTTTATTTGTCCAACCTAACATTTTTAGTGTAACTTTATCTTTTTGCTCTTCTTGGTTGCTATCATTAGAAGCTGTTTCATTACTTGTACCTTCACTAGAGCCATTTGAAGCGCCATCATTACCAGAACAAGCAGCAACACTAAAAATAAGTGCAATAGCTAATGTAAACATTGCAAATTTCGAAAACACTTTCTTACTCATGTTTCTCCCCCTCAAATATAATTTGTGTATAAAATACTATGTTTTCTGCTTTCATCACTGAAAGCGGTTTCGTTACAATTTCATTATTACTCAAAAATGCCTACTTGTAAAGTCATTTTTTTAAAAAAATTATAGTAAAATTACCTACTATCTAAAAAAGAACTCTATTTATATATTAAAATAAAGAAAAAAGTCGAAAACGGTTTAGAAATCTCAAATAGTACATTTGTAGGCTCTACAGTTTAATTAAACTCAGTAACCACTTTGTAAACTTTCATCAACTTGTCTATACTCTCCATCCAATTGATATACTCGTACGTAATCAATTAGGAATTGTTGAGGAAACAAAGTTGTTTCATCTGGACTACCTGGCCAATTCCCACCAACAGCTAAATTAAGCTGTATATAAAAATCACGATTAAATGGTGCCGGATAGTTAAATTTTTCATTTGCATCTGACTGTTTAGAAAACCACTTTTGTTGTTTTAAGTATAAAATGCCATCAACATACCAACGTATTTCACCTGGTTCCCATACAATGGAGAAAACATGGAAATCTTCTGAAAATTTCTCCTCATTTGGCAATGTAAAAAAGCCTCCTGTATGCGTCCAAGGTACACCGTAATGGATTGTTCCGTGCACAGTTCCTGGTTTATGGCCCAACAGCTCCATAATATCAATTTCTCCGGATGAAGGCCATTTCCCATACATTTCATAATCGGTTGGCATCATCCAAATGGCAGGCCAAATCCCTTGTCCTTCTGGCAATTTAGCACGAATTTCAAATTTGCCATATGTCCAGTCACCTTTACCTTCGGTTGTTAATTTGGCCGATGTATACTCCCTTTGTTCATAGTTTTCCATATGTGCTTCAATAATTAAGTTACCCTTCCCATCCAAACGTGCATTTTTTTGTCTTGAAGTATAAAACTGAAGTTCGTTATTACCAAAGCCATTTCCAGCTTCAATATAGTTCCATTTACTGATATCTATGTCTTCGCCATCAAACTCATCACCCCATACTAAATCCCACTTTTCAGGAGTGATTTGGTGCTTATTTAGCTGAACTAATGCGGCTTTCACAACTTGATTCCTGTTATTTGCTTCATATACAGCTATGTATTTATTAATGCTGTCATCCACACCTGAAATATCGTCACCCGATTGATATGGATTGATGGACATTTTCCCGGCAGGAACGAACTCACCTTCACTTCGTTCTAAAACTTTGTCCTGTGAAATGATTACAACTAAATGGTTACCTTTCTCAGCATTAGCAATCACTTTCGTTGAGCCATGTGTAGAGCCAGCTTCAACAGCTATCTCTAAGTTATTTATATTCATGCCTTTAGCATATCCATTATCCAAGATCATTAACTCCCCTCCACCGCTCAATAAATCTTTTATATAAACGAAACTTATAATGATAAACATAATAATTGCAATGAATGATATTTTTTTCATAAAAGTCCTTCTCTCGTTCATATAGCTTTTTTAAGTGGCTAGATAGAGCTTATATTACTGTGAATTCACATGAAACTGACCAAGGAAAAGCAGAACATCAATTAATGTTCTGCCAAATGAGAGCCACAAGATTTTCGAATGACAAGTTCTGGTTCGACCATTAAGTTAGTTGATTGGACATGATCTTCTATTAAATCTACTAGCATATAGGCGGCTAATTTACCTATTTTACTCTTGTCTTGCTTAATAGATGTTAATGGAGGTTCAGTGTATTTACATGCATCGATATCATCGCACCCAACAATCGCAATATCTTCTGGCACACGCAATCCTCTTTCTTTAACAGCTCTTAGTGCTCCAAATGCCATCAAATCAGAGGCCGCAAATATTGCTCTAGGTAATGTTTTCGCTTGTAATATCTTCAGCATACATTGGTAGCCACTTTCCTCAAAATAATCTCCGTAGGTAACCCAGTCTTCATTTTCAACTAACCCAAAGTCAGCCATTTTTTTCTTAAATCCTTCCAAACGATAAGCTGTGACAGGTGAATTTTTCATTCCACCTATGAAACCTATATCTCTGTACCCCGATAAATAAAAGTGCTCTACTACCTTTTTTCCTACTTTCACATTGTTGCTCATAATATAAGAAGAACGTTTGCCATCTAATTGCAAATCAACACCAATACACGGTATCTCACTTTTAACTAAATCAAATATGGAGGATTGGATTTCTTCTCCACTAATCACAATGCAACCATCTACTTGGTAGTGACGACATCTTTCTAGATAGTTTTCGTTACCGCCATTAAATTTTTCATTAGAAAAAAATAGCAAATCATATCCTAATGATCCAATAGACTTTTTAAAGGAGTTCATGACCTCAATAAAGAATGGATGATTAAAATCAGCATTAACGTTACCTGCATAAATGACTCCGATAATGTTAGACGTTTGCATAGCAAGAGATCTAGCCGAATAAGATGGACGATATCCCGTCTGTTCCATAATATCGAGCACTTTTTGTCGTGTCTCTTCACCTACATCCTTATAATTATTAATAATTTTCGATACTGTTGCCGGTGAGACACCCGCCATTTTTGCAATATCTTTAATAGTTACTTTCATAGCCAGTTCCCTTTTCTAATAAGATTGTCAGTAGTACTGACATAAATAAAATCTTGAAGAAAACGTAAAAATGTTAATAAAAAGTCTAGTCTAATAAAGAAGGCTCTTTTCGTAAAATTTATTGCTATAGTTCCCAAAATGGGAAGTAAAAAGATGTCGTTTTACTCATCAGTCATCGTTTTATAGAAGAGAGATGCCACGAAATCTAGTTGTATATGTGTTTATTTTTTAGTACGAAAACAACAGTCTATACGAGAACAGTCAATAATAAAAAGCATATTTGATATTAGACCAGGTTTAACATTTATTTATTTTTTCAGTTACCCTTCACCTCCGAATAGTTTCGTAAATTATATAATATTCATAATAAAATTAAGCGTTTCCATAGTTTAAGGTTAACAGTTTTTTTTATTTTGTAAAGGCTTTTTCGTTACTAATTTAGGCTTTTCACACTATTATTCATCCTAACTTTACGAAACAAAATTCACGAATTTTTTTCGCTTACTTTTTGTTACTTTGTTGCTATTCCAAAACTTGAATAATAATCTATTATCGTTTTTTCAGTAGCTTTATTCTATTTGATGAAAATGACTTTTAAGCATGTCCAACTGTCATAATCAATTATCAGCAAAATATAATGTAGCGTAGACTTATCTCTTCTTATTAGACTATAAAATTTAGGAATGGAGGATTACCGTGACAAACAAACATGAGTTAGGTGCAATCATTTTACGGATCGTTTTAGGTGTTACTTTTTTTATTCATGGACTCGACAAGTTTCAAACAGGAATTGATCAGGTTTCAACTTGGTTTGACGGTATGGGTATCGCTGGTTTCTTTGCTTATGTTGTAGCTTTAGTCGAAGTAATCGGAGGTGCTGCACTCATATTAGGCTTAGGAACAAGAATTACAGGCAGTCTCCTATGCATTATTATGATTGTAGCAATATTTAAAGTAAAACTCGATGTTGGTTTTACGGGTAATGGTACTATGGCTGGCTATGAATTAGATCTTGCATTACTAGCTATGGCATTATATTTAGCGATTAATGGAAGTAAGCAATGGTCACTAGATGGTTGGTTTAGTTCATTAAAAGAGTCAAAAGTAAATAAACCATCGTAGTAAATATTATTTGAACTCAAAGTTTATTTTCAAAAATTATAGACGGATAACAGTTATGTTATGCCGTCTCTTTATTTTTGGCTATTTCCCTACTATCTGTTAGCCACATATATAATAGTACAAATTTCATAAACCTGTCATCTAACTATTCCAATGAGTTTATATATACAAGAGGCTATTTATTAAACTTTGTTGTTATCGTTCCTAAACCAGAAGATAAAGAAGTCCTTTTCTCAACAGTCATCGATTTATAAAAGAATTTACACGGCGAAACTTAGTTGTGTTCGTGTTTATTTAATATACGCAAAACAACTATCTATTTAATAACAGCATAATTAAAAGACTGGAGGTTTGACAATTGAAAAAGTATATCACTCTTTTATTTTGCGCTTTTTTAGTTGGAATAACGATCAATTTTCATCAATCATTCGCTTCAAGTCATTATCCAAACGATTTTAAATTGTTACAACATAATGTTTTTCTTATGCCTACTTATGCTTCCAGCTGGGGGCAAAAAGATCGAGCGACTTTTATTAGTGAGGCAGACTACATAAAAGGTCAGGATGCAATCATATTTAATGAGCTATATGATAATAACTCTTCGAAAATATTACTTAATAACATAGCGGAAGAGTACCCGTTTCAAACGCCTGTTTTAGGAAGAAGTAAAGATGGCTGGGATGAAACGCTAGGTCATTACTCAAATATAGTTCCAGAAGATGGGGGTGTTGCAATTATTTCTAAATGGCCAATTCTTGAGCAAATTCAATATGTATTTGAAGAGGGCTGTGGTGTAGATTATTTCGCTAACAAAGGATTTGTTTATGTAAAGGTTGAAAAGGAAGATGATTATTATCATATTATAGGTACTCATGCCCAAGCTGATGATACCGGCTGTGGCACTGATGAGGCAAATAGAATTCGAAAAACACAATTCCAAGAAATAGCAGAATTTATAACAGACAAGGACGTTCCCTTAGATGAGGTACTGTTTATTGGCGGTGATTTTAATGTAAACAGGTATAATGTTGATGAGTATCAGTCTTTGATTGATACTTTAAATGTCAACGAACCTACACAATTTACTGGACATAGCTCAACATTTGATCCGGAAACAAATGAAATTGTTACCTATAAATTTCCTGATGGAGATCCAAGGTATTTAGATTATATATTCTTAGAAAAAAATCATAAACAACCTGATTTTTGGACAAATGAAGTGCTTAATGTTAAATCACCAACATGGACAGCAATTATAAATAAGTACAATGAATTTTCTGATCACTACCCCGTATATGGATATTCTAATATTGAAGAAAACTCTCAACAATAGCTAACATGTATATCGTTAGCATATTTAAAGCCTTCATTGTATACTTACTAAGACATTATATGTAAAAAATTATAAATGAAGGTGAAAAAATGACTGTAAAGATGAAAGTATATTCAGATTTTGTTTGTCCGTTTTGTTTCTTAGCAAAGAAACCACTTCTAGAAGCAACGAGTGGAAAAGATGTTGAAATCGAATGGATGCCATATGAACTCCGTCCAGGAAATAGCGAACCACTTAGACCAGAAAGCAATTATATTCAAACAGGATGGCAACATTCAGTAAAGCCTCTTTCTGAGCGTATTGGTGTAGAAATGGTCTTACCCGAAATGTCTCCACACCCTCGAACTCATTTAACACATGAAGGGTTGCAGTTTGCAAAAGAGAGAGGTAAAGGAAATGAGTATGCTGACGCAGTCTTCCGTGCTTTTTGGCAACTTGAACAAGATATAAGTGATGTTGAGATATTAACTTCAATTGCTGAAAATGTTGGTCTTGATGCAAATGAATTCAAAGAATCACTCGTTTCAAGAAAATATGAGCAAGTTCATCAAAAGCAACTTCAACACGCTTATACAGAAGCGAATATTCGTGCAGTACCAACAATCCAAATAGGAAATCAACAGCTATCAGGTGTGCAATCATCAGACTCAATTGAACGTGCTATTAATAAACAATTAGAAACTGCTAAAACTCCTTCAACTGGGATGAATTGTAGTATAGATGGATGTGAATAGACAGTCATCTACAGTAGCTTATATAGAGCCGTACCCAATAATATCTACTTAAGATATTATTGAGTACGGCTGTTTTTACGTTGAACAGCGTTTAGCTACAAAAAAATTAACGCATGTACATGTAGTGTCTTTTCTGTTGGTTAGCACTAACGTTAAATCAAATATGCACCATAAATGAAAGGTTAGGATCAATATTAGGTTATCATCCTTCTGCTGCCCAATGTTATGTTGATAAAAATAACTCCGGTTTCTATATAATTGCTTATTATGGATTGGTGATTTCTACATTACTAGAAATGGTTGCTGGAAATATCGTTTGGTTAAATAACAGATACGAATTAATTGAAGATAAACAGGAAGATTTTTAGAAAATGAAGATGATAGTGAGTGGTTGGAAAACAAAATAATGATTTCGATGTGCTTTTAGATTTGAATGATTTGTAATTCCAACCCGCTTCAGTTAACAAACTAAGCTAAAGTTTCTCTTTTCTCTAAAGGAAGATCTAGGTAGAAGCTGAATAATTTTGTAATTTTTTTCAATTCGTCAAATAGTCTATCCTTTGCTAGAATAATAGTAATTTGACAAGTAGCCGATTGGATTCTTGGAATTTAGAAAGGGTGTTCATAAGTGAGTTTTTCATTTATTGTCGCTGTAAGTAAAAACGGAGTAATTGGTGTAGATAACAAACTCCCTTGGAATCTATCAAATGACTTAAAATATTTTAAGAGCAAAACTACAGGCAAAAACGTGATTATGGGTAGGAAAACATTTGATTCGATTGGGAAACCTCTTCCAAACAGGGAGAACTATATTTTAACAAGAGAAAGAAATTATCAACAAGAAGGATGTCATGTCTATCATTCTATTGATGAGATCATAAAGTATTTACCCGTTGATAAAGAAAATATGGTTATCGGCGGTGGTGAAGTATATAAATTATTTAGCCCTTATGTTGATAAAATTTATTTAACTAAAGTGGATGTAATTATAGAAGGCGATACATTTTTTGAAGTCCCTAAAGGGTTCATAGTTATCGAAGAAGAAAAACATTATGATGAAAACCAGGGAATCCATTATTCCTTTCTAACAATGGAAAAAGTATAAGGATTGCTTTGTTAAATCATAATGACTCGAATACTTAAATTTCGTAAGAAAGTGGAGGAACCACAAAACAAACAGTACATTGGGGTGTACTGTAGCTTGTGGTTTTTTATTTCCATTAAACTGTATTTTGTGAAAGGTGTTGTTGGATAATGCTTTATTCTAAGAGATTTAAATTAAGCGATGTTCATGATTGGGTGGTTTTTATTCATGGTGCGGGAGGAAGTTCAACAGTATGGTATAAACAATTAAAAGCATTTAAAGAGCACTTTAATGTACTACTGATAGATTTAAGGGGACACGGAAAGTCAAAAGATAGAGGGATTTTGAAGAGAAATTACTCTTTTTCCGATGTAAGTTTAGATATTATTGAGGTATTAAATGACTTAAACATTAAAAATGCACATTTTGTGGGAATATCATTAGGAACGATATTAATTAGAAATATTGCAGAAATTGAGCCCAATAGAGTTAAAACTATGATTTTGGGTGGTGCTGTTATACGGTTAAACACCCGCGTAAAAACCTTAATGTTCTTGGGGAATGTAGGGAAAAAAGTTGTTCCGTATATGTGGTTATATAAATTATTTGCTTGGTGTTTAATGCCTAAAAAAAGACATAAGGAATCTCGGTTGCTTTTTGTTAATCAAGCAAAGAAGCTATGTCAAAAAGAATTTGTCAAGTGGTTTAAGTTAACGAAGGATGTCGTTCCATTGTTGGTGCAGTTTGAAGAAAATGAGTTGGATATTCCTACCTTGTATGTCATGGGGCAAGAAGATTATATGTTCTTACTTCCAGTTGAGGAAGTAGTGAAGAAGAGCAATCATGCGCAGCTTGAAATTATCGAGGATAGTGGTCATGTTGTGAACGTTGATCAACCAGATAAATTTAATGTAATGTCAATTAGATTCTTGAATACTCTAAAAGGTGATAATAGATATGTCGCAAGTAGATAAATAAAATATGAAGTTAATAAAGATTAGATTAGAAGCACGGGTTATAAAGCGATAGGACAACCGGGAGCAACAGAAACAAGATGGGTATTTAACTAAATCATTAATAACCTTACTCTTAGATATGAGTAAGGTTATTTACTATACATAAATTATCCTAAATAATCATATAGTACATTTCCTTTTGACACATGCTTTGAAAATTGTTAAAGAACAAATTTGTATTCTCCTATAATCAGTAATCGCACAATCATCATGTCGCATAAACTGAACATAAGAATTAAAGAAAACAGAATTAGATTTCTAACATTGTAGATAAAACTTTTACTTGAAGGGTGATATCGAGCTTCTCTGTTTAAATAATAATAGTCATTTTTAATTTTTTTATTCTTTTCCAAGTAGATTTGGAAATAAATACCTTATTTAAGCAAATTAAGTAAAATGCACGTAATTTACTGATAATCTTACTTTATAGTAAAACATCTGATTTATATAATCAGTTACAACTTGTGGGAACAGGTAACTCAATATAAAAAAAGAGTAACACCTCATCACAAAGTAAATGAAGGCGTTACTCTTGGTATTATTGATATTTTTGTAGAATAGACTGTAGTTTTAACGCAAGAGATAAATCTCCCTTGATTTTTAGTTGTCCCATCATGAAAGCTGATGTTGCATTCAATTTACCGTGTATCAGCTTTACTAGATTTTCACCAGATAACTGAATTGTACAAGATGGATCTTCAGCTTCACCTTCATTGTATGCTAGCTCTCCATTTGAAAATGCTACTTGATATGCCCCTTCATCTTCCCCAGATACTTGAAATTGATAAACATAATCAAGTCCTTCAATGTGTTCAGGATTTTCATTAATTTTGTCAGAAAGATTTTTCAACTCTTCTTTTACAGCCATATATTCCACCCCTTTATTAAAATACCAATATAAATACTGGTAATTTTATTGTAAATGAATACTCATTCATTTACAATAAAATTTGATTATTTCGAATTATTTTCCTAATAAAATTTTATTGTTTAATTTTGTACACTCATTATCATCTTGAAAAAATCCTGTAATCATCATAATATAGCAATATATCACGTACTATATACACACTCTTGTAATTTTATAATAAGGAGTAGACGATGGTTATTATTAGAGATGCACACCAAGACGATCTTTTGAGTATATTAAACATTTATAATCAAGCAATTGTAAATACAACTGCAACTTTTGATTTAACAGAGGAGACGCTCGAACAAAGACAACAATGGTTTTCTAAATATGGAAGTGATTATCCTCTAATTGTAGCTACGATTGAAAATAAGGTTGTAGGTTATTGTTGCCTATCAGCATTTAGAGAAAAAGCAGCTTACGCTAAAACTGTTGAATTATCAGTATATGTAGATGAAAATACGCGAGGACATGGAGTGGCCACAAAGTTAGTAAATGAAATTTTACTAAGAGCTAAACAAGTAGGTTTTCATGTTATCATTTCTGGTATCACAAAAGGAAATGATAGTAGCATTAAACTTCATGAAAAATTCGGTTTTGAATTTATTGGCTCCTTTAAAGAAGTTGGTTATAAGTTTGACAGCTGGCAAGATGTATTATTTTATCAATTAATAATGGACTGAACTCCTCACGCTATTAGACTTTGGCTCATTAGAGTGGATGTCTGTTAAGTTAATTTGAGCAACATTAAAAACCGCCATTAAAACACAATGGCGGTTTCTTCATCACTTAATTTCCAGAGCTTTGACGTGCTTCCTTCAGTAATTCTTTGATTTCCTCAACTGTTTTACCTTCTGTATCAATTCCTAATTCTTCTGCTCGTTGAATTAGTCTTTGCTGGCGTTGATCTTTTAGTAACTCTTGAATTTCTTCTAGTGATTTTCCTTCTACGTCAATTCCTAGCTGCTCAGCTTTTTCTAATAACTTTGCCTCTTTTTCTTCATCACTAAGCTCATTCCATCTTTCTTGAAACTTTTCTTTGTTCATTCTTTTCCCTTTATGGGATGGAGCTTGTTCCTTCATTAATTCTATTACTTCATTCACAGTTTTGCCTTCTGTATCAATACCTAATTCTTCTGCTCGTTCGAACAGCTTTTGCTCACGTTGTTCCTTCAACAAGTCTTGGATTTCTTCTAATGATTTGCCTTCTACGTCAATTCCTAGCTGCTCTGCTCGCTCTGTTAGCTTTGTCATTTTTTCTTCATCACTAAGCTCATTCCATTTTTCTTGGAACTTTTCTTTGTTCATTCTTTTCCCTTTATGGGATGGAGTTTGTTCCTTCATTAATTCTATTACTTCATCCACAGTTTTGCCTTCTGTATCAATTCCTAATTCTTCTGCTCGTTCGAACAGCTTTTGCTCACGTTGTTCCTTCAACAAGTCTTGGATTTCTTCTAATGTTTTGCCTTCTACGTCAATTCCTAGCTGCTCTGCTCGCTCTGTTAGCTTTGCCATTTTTTCTTCATCACTAAGCTCATTCCATTTTTCTTGGAACTTTTCTTTATTTATTCTTTTTCCTTTATGGTGTGGAGCTTGTTCCTTCACTAACTCTATGACTTCATCCACAGTTTTGCCTTCTGTATCAATTCCTAATTCTTCTGCTCGTTCGAACAGCTTTTGCTCACGTTGTCCCTTCAACAAGTCTTGGATTTCTTCTAATGTTTTGCCTTCTACGTCAATCCCTAGCTGCTCTGCTCGCTCTGTTAGCTTTGCCATTTTTTCTTCATCACTAAGCTCATTCCATTTTTCTTGAAAATGATCTTTATTAAAGTATTTTACGTTACTATCATATTTTGCAAAAGCACTAGTAGCACTCACTCCTCCCAATGTTATTGCTCCAGCTAAGGCTAACAAACCAATTTTCTTCATTATTAACTCTCCTCCTTCAATTGTTGGACAATTTATTTGTCACATGTTTACTATAAGCTGTCTTTGTGTCAATCATATGTCAAGGCAAATTAAACATCATTTTCTTATGGTGGTCATTGTTTTGCCATAAAAACCGTGCTAGTATATTCATAATTATTATTCGTTAATTACCAAATTTTTATTATTGAGGAGAAGAACAATGATTCGTAAATTGAAGTCTAATGACCACAAACAAGTATTTTCTTTCCTAGAAGAGGAAGCTTCATTTAACTTATTTCTTATTGGTGATATTGAAGCATTCGGATACGAACAAGACTTCCAAGATATTTGGGGAGAATTCGATGAAAACAATCAGCTAATCGCTGTTTTACTTCGTTATTACCAATACTATATTCCTTATGCCAAACATGAGTTTGATGTAGAAGGTTTTGTTCAAATTATTAAGAAACATGATAATGTACAATCTCTTTCCGGTAAGTCTGAAATCGCATGTCAGTTTGAAAATATTGAGGGCTTAAAGCTAGGAAAAAAACAAAACATGTTCTTTTGTGAATGTGTAACAGATGATCAATTAGGAGAACTACATTTTCAATCAGAAATATCTCTAGCAACAATTGAAGATGTCGATGGGATTATTGCATTAAGAAGTGATATTGAGGAATTTGTAACACCATCAAATGCAAAAGAAATGTTTATAAAAACAATGAAATCTGGTACAGGTCGCACATATGTTATGAAAAAGAATGGACAAATTATTGCCTCTGCATCAACTACGGCAGAAAATTCGATATCAGCAATGATCGTTGGTGTTTGTACTCATCAAGACTATAGAAATAGAGGCTATGCCACTGAAGTGATGAAAATGTTATGTAAAGACTTATTAAAAGAAGGAAAAACACTTTGTCTTTTTTACGATAACCCAGGCGCAGGACGGATTTATAAAAAGCTTGGCTTTGTTGACATTGGAAAATGGGTAATGTACAGATAATCCATTAGGTATTTTTCCAAAACATACATGAAAGGGTTCTAACCCACAAATTGATGGGTAGAACCCTTTTTTTAGTGCTCTTCTGTCCAAAATTCAGGTTTTACTGTCTGAATCTCATGTTTTACTATCTAAACTACTTTGTTTACTATCCAAAATACTTCATTTACTATCCAAACTGCTTCATTTACTATCCAAACTACTTTGTTTACTATCCAAACTACTTTGTTTACTATCCAAACTGCTTCATTTACTATCCAAACTGCTTCATTTACTATCCAAACTGCTTCATTTACTATCCAAACTGCTTTGTTTACTATCCAAGATACTTCATTTACTATCCAAACTACTTCATTTACTATCCAAACTGCATCGTTTACTATCCAAACTACTTCATTTACTATCCAAACTGCTTCATTTACTATCCAAACTGCTTCATTTACTATCCAAACTACTTTGTTTACTATCCAAGATACTTCATTTACTATCCAAACTACTTCGTTTACTATCCAAACTTAACTATTTTGTTGTAAAATAGCTTCAATTTCAGTTAATTCTTCTTCACTAAATGAAAGATGGTTAAGAGCTTTAACATTATCTTCGATTTGGTCTACCCGACTGGCACCAATCAGTGCGGAAGTCACTCGCTCATCACGTAAAGCCCAAGAAATTGCAAGTTGCGCTAAACTTTGCCCACGATTTTGGGCAATATTATTAAGTTGGATCACCATATTAACTCTTTTATCATTAATATCTTGTTCATTTAAAAATACACTTTCACTAGCAGCACGAGAATCACTAGGAATACCTTGCAAATACCTGTCAGTTAAGACACCCTGTGCCAATGGTTGGAAGATGATCGTTCCAATGCCAGCTCTTTCATTAACATCTAACAACCCATGTTCAACCCAACGATTCAACATTGAATATGCTGGTTGATGAAGAACAATTGGTGTTTTTAAGTCCTTCAGTACCTCAAGTGCTTGAGATGTTTGGAGGGCATCATAATTGGATAACCCTACATACAATGCTTTTCCTTGTCGAACAATTGAATCAAGAGCCATAATCGTCTCTTCAATAGAAGTTTCAGGATCTGGACGATGTGAATAAAAGACATCTACGTAGTCTACCCCTAGTCTTTTTAAGCTTTGATCCAGGCTAGCAATTAAATATTTTCTTGATCCAAAATCACCATAAGGGCCTGGCCACATACCGTAACCTGCCTTAGTTGAAATAATTAATTCATCTCTATAATCCTTTAATTCCGTCTGCAAAATTTTACCTAGTGTTTCTTCAGCACTCCCTGCTGGGGGACCGTAGTTGTTAGCAAGATCAAAGTGAGTAATTCCTAAATCAAATGCTCGTGTAACCATCGCTTTAGCATTATCATAATCATCAACTCCACCAAAATTATGCCATAACCCTAGCGAAACAGCAGGTAACTTCAAACCGGTCTTGCCACACCTGCGATAAATCATCGTATCGTATCTGTTTTCATTTGCTATATAATTCATCTTATCCTGCTACACAAAACAAGCCTTTCGATTCATGGGTAAGTGCTAAGACAAATGCCATTGATATTAAATGAATGAGTAGCTCATTTAGTTCGTGACACTTAATTCACATGAAATATTGAATGCTTTTATTGTTATAGCAGTCTTTCACCTGCCCTTTTAGTATCATATTTTAAATCTACTTTCAGTGTCATTATTGAAGTTTATGTATAACGAAAACGCTTTCGAATACATTATACGTTCTTTTTTTCACATACGTCAATGAAAGTATTTCCCTACAAAAAACAGGCTGACCTCATACTGGCTAGCCTGTAACAATATATAATGAATATTAGCTAAAATTTTGTTGTACACATTGGTTTTTGATCTGTAGCAAAAATTCTATTAACCGTTTCTACATAAGTTGAATCAGATATGCTCACTAATCCATAGATAAGTAGTTGCTTAAAAGGAATAGAACCAACAAGCATTGATGTAAATTCTGAAACATGTAATGATATTTCTACGTCATACTCGCTTTCTTCCATCACTTTTACTTTGCCGTCTTCAAAATATAAGATAACACTACCTTCATTTTCTTTAAGGAAGTCGTCATTAATCGTTATCTTCAATTTACAATTCGCATTATTAAAATTATGGCTACTTAACTGTTGGAATATAGCCTTCGTATTAATTACTCTATACATTATGCCTACACCTTGGACATTGCTTTCATGATACACATGGGGCATGATATGATTCGTACCGTTCCGAACGTCTTTTAGTAAGTAATGGAAATATTCATCTTGAGTATGAACAATGACTTCATTGACTTGATCCATTTGGCTATTTAGAAAGGTTAAGAGCTCTTGAAGCACTTCTGTGTTTTCATATATAATTTCTTCAATAATTAAATTATTTAGTAGAAAGTTGTTCTTATTTACTTTGTTAAATGTAAAAACAAGATAACCTCTAATTGACCCTTCTTCTTTATACCCAATAATGCTATTTCCTTCTTTTTTAAATATACTAGCTGCGTCATTGTAATTTTTCTGTATCATGCCGTGAGTCATTTTCGCGACTCTATTATAGCAGTCTAGTAACTCGGTAGTTTCCGAGGCATCAACAAATTGGAGATGCTTCTTCGACCTTCCTTTATGAAAGCTATGGGGTTGAATTCGATATTGATTCGTTTTTGTACCATATCCAAAACCCATTTTTTTATAAAAATCTGGACGAAACGGATATAGAACTGCAAGTGGAAAGCCTTTTTCTCTAAAGTGCTGTAATGAAAAGGATATTAAATCCTTACCTATTTTTTCTTTTTTATGTAATAGATCAACTGCAACTGAGCCAATTCCACCTGCGTTTATTTGAGACGTAAATAGCGTCAGCTTGTAATCATATAATCTCATGCCACCTACAACTTTTTGATCTTTAAATGCACCATAAAATACTTTTGAAGATTCAATACTCTGCAACTCTATAAATTTTTCTTCTAATTGCTTTATTTTGTTTACAGAAGAATCATAAAACCCCGGATACGCATTTACTGAAATTTTTGCAAAATCTCTAAAATCGACATCTATCATCTTTTTAATTTCAATCACCATACTTCCACCCCTTACAATATATTATTGGTACATGTGATCTTCTGAAAATGCTCCTTTTTCACCTGCTTCCTTAATGACTTCTTATCGAACAATTTGTTGCTATTTCTTACAAACAGATGACAAGATGAGGGTTATATATTTCTGTGATTTTTTTTGAAGAAAAGGTACTACCTTCGCTAGTTGGTCTTCATTTATTTTGTCGTAGAAAACTACAATCAATATGATAATGAACAAATGACAAAATATACCTCGTAAGCTACGAGTTTAGCTCATAGTACGAAAAGTAACAGTTAATTCGAAAGCAGCCTTTTCTTAAATTCTATTAAATAATGGAGTTCTTTATACAATAGTGGGATTATTTAACTATTTTATCAAACGTCCCATAATTACTGCATTTAGAAAAGCAATTTCATCGATAGTTATATCTTGTTTCCTCGCTTTTTGATGCCATTTATTACTTGTCAAAATCCCCTTTTTATAGGAAATCTCATACGTTTTTGCGAGTTCCTCGTATTGCCATTTTTGTAGTTTCATTGAGCTTTCCTCCTCTTCTATTTTTTCACTTAAATACGCTAATGGATTGACGGCATTTGTCTTATTAAGATCCCACCTTCCTTTATGCAACTCGAAGTGTAAGTGTTGACCTGTAGATTGACCAGTATTACCCATATCACCTACATGTTCTCCTTGCTTCACGTAATCACCTTGCTTGACTTTTCGAGATCCACTACGCATATGTGCGTAAACAGTTTCCCAGATTTGTCCTTCTATATGATGAACTAAAAAGATAACTTCACCATAGCTCGTTGATATATATGATCGACTAACAGTACCTTCAGCAGCTGCAACAATTGAAACCATTCCAGATTGGGCAAAATCTACACCATAATGGTCTGGCCTCTGGCTTGTACGATATGCTGACGACACACGTCCTTCACAAGGATAGATAAACAATATTGCTCCCCCCTTTCTTCATTGTAGTTATATAATCTTTATATAACTAAACTATGTAAAAAGGTCCCTCTTGGAAACTGTCATTTATCTCAGCACAATCGTCCTTTTCATCGCACATCGTTAATAGGCTACTATACTTGACTACTTGTAGATGAAAATATGTAAGAGTAATTTGACTATAAAACATGTAAAAAATATACAAAATACAGTTGGATTATATGATATGAACGAGGAGAGCTTAGACCATTACCAAATCTATGTCTAAGGAGAAAAAACTCATTTTATATGGATAGAAGTAGTAATAAGCAACTACACGCCTGATTGTTAAACGTGCTTAAATCATGTATTGTCCTAATATAAAGGAGGTTAAGAAGGATTGTTTTCAAACTATCAACACTGCTAAATGTTATTAGCTTATGAAATAATCGGGAATCAATCATCATTACTTTAAAACTTCTACTACCTAAACTACTTTTTTGTTCGCACAAATATTCTTCATACATCATTTAAGAGTGTAACTTATTTTATTTATAAACGTATGTAAAACCCTCAATGAGTAACAAACTCATTGAGGGTAAATTTCTAGTAAAAGTAGCCTACTATGTCAATATCATATTCGGCATTACTATCAAGTACTGTCCATGTACCGTAGTCTGGAGTCATGGTCAGTAAATATGGATTTAGCTCATCAGCCGTTACATACATTAATCCGCTATGATGAACCGACTCAGGATCCACACCTTTCGCAAATTTTGTTGCAGCAGTCCCTAATTGTATATAATCGTTATTAATAGAGAATTTTAATACACTAGCACCTATATTTTTTGCTGTAACATTAACTAGAAATGCTTTTGGTTGCTCTTTAAAATCATTTCCTTGTAGGATAACTTGCGTAGATTGCTCATCTGTTACTGTTGGAGACGCTACAGAAATTGGTGTTGTATACTGATCATAAAACCAATCGTTATTAGAGTCATTTTCATCTGCAAAATACCCAAGTACTTTAATTGAGAATTCAGTATTATCGTCAGTATCTTTCCAACTACCTAAAGAAATGTCAACTGTTATATTAGCAGGGTCATTTTCATCTGCTGGAACAAATACGATATTGCTATGCTTCGGATTATTCTCAGCACCTGGCTCAAATCCTAATGCATGTGTTGCCGAAGTACCAAGCTCTGAATAAGATGAGCCGTTTATTTTAACTCTGACTTTATTAGACGTCACCCTGTTTGCATCTACTTGTACCAGATAACCTTTTGCATGGTTTATACCCGTACTATATGATTGGGTCCCTGTCGTTGTATATGTTCGCTCATGATTATATGGCGTGAACTTAGATGAGCTTGATAAGCGATCAAAATACCCAACTACTTTTATTGAAGTACCTTCTCCAAAATAATCATTTGTTGTGCTTAATGTCAAATCAGATGCAGGTACAACAACCGTAGAATTGTGAGTCGGTCTCTCATCTGGAATACGTGTAATTAATTTAACCGAAGAAATTTTATCATTAAAATCAACTCTACTTAAATCAGGGATATCCTTAGTAACAGGTAGAAAATCTCCAGCATAGTTCGTATTATCATACGCGATTAATCCTATTTCAGGCAGCGGGTTGAATACTTTTACAGAACTAAACTGATTAGACCAATTACTACCAATATCATCCTCCCCTATGACATAGTCAGCATAATCACCAGTATAGTTTGTTCCCTCATAAAAACGGTATACTGGCCCATAGTAGAAACGAGCTGAGTCAATCGTATTATTAAATCCACGAGAACCTGTTGCGCTTCTACCTTTGTAAATAATATCTTGAAAACTACTTAAATCAGGAATCGACTCATCAATAATTGCGTAAGAGCCTTCAAAATCAGTTTCTTTATAGATGATTACTTTGGCAAGCTTATCTTCATTGTTTTCAAACTTTATTGAAGATAATGAAGATCCCATACCAAAAGGACGTAAGTCAAATATAGGTGTCAATGTGTTATTACCGTGTAGATCATCGTAGTTTTTATTATTGTAAAATTTAACTGTTGGACAATTCTGCTCACACCCTAGTTTGATAGAAGAGACATTATTATTAGTATCATATTTTGTAAGATTTTTTCCTCGTCCAATCGTATCCCACGAATGATACCAGCCACCAGACTCAGAAAAGTCACCATCATTATAAAAGTACGTATCAAGTTGATAGCTCGTATCTTCGCCTGCAAAAACTTTAAATGAAGAAGCTTTATTATTAAAATAACCAGAAATATCTTTTTGCCCGTAAATATCTATAAAATCACCAGCATAATCATTTCCACCGTTAGAAAAATCTTTCTGATCATATAGTCGAACGAACGGCTTTCCTGACTGTCCGACAATGCGGACTGACGATGCTTTATTATCCATATTAGTGCTTGAAAGATCTCGATATCCATTCACTACTGGTAAAACATTATCAACATTGCCATTTTCATATCCGTAGTAGTTATATAGAACAAGCCCTGATCCAGATTCGTCCTGTCTTAACTTAACACCACTCACCTTATTACTTCCACTATCATTACTCATATAATGAAAACCACTTCGCAAATCTGACATTGAACTAGTTAAATCGTATATACGGTCCCCTTCATAATCCGCGTCCTCATATAACTGGTATGTTGTAGCTGCCCCTCTATATTCAATTGGGTCATCGTTGACACCTAAATAAGTTTCTTGGGCACCAATTTGTACATTATGTTTATTTGAAGTCGTTTCTGTATCTTTCACTTCAAGGACGAATGCTTCAGCAGTCGGATATTGTGACGACAGAGTATTAATATTTGAAACATCTTGGGTTTCTTGTAATGGGACATAACCTAAGCCATACAATGATAAATCATACGGTCTTAAAATATACGATTCTGTTTCATTTCCATTTGCTGCAGTAACAGTTATTTTTGCATCTGCATGTGTTAAATCTATTAGCCCTGCTGAACTATCAGATTCCCAAACACCATCAAAGTCACCGTTTTCATCCTCATCTGTTAATATGAGTTCCTGTACGCCATTATTAATCGTTTTAACTGTCGCTTTGACACTCTCAATTGATGATCCGTTTTCAAGAACATTTGCAACAACCTGCTTTCCTTCATCAGCATAAAGAGCATATTGTACATACGGTGTACCGTTCGGATCAGGTTTTTCAATAACAATATTCATACCAGGTCGTAATTTCGTATCAAAAATGCTTTCACCTTGTTGGAATGCATCGTAATCAGCAGATGAATCAGATGAAAAATAAACACGCCATGAATCATCAACTTCTTCTCCAAAAATTCTTAATTTCTCATTCACAATTTCTGCATCGAGAACTAACACAAGTGCTTCCTCTAACGACGTATCAGGTTTAAATTGAGAATTTGAGTTATTTGGGTCATTCGCATATATTTTATAGTTATGCTCTCCAGTCGTACTACTGATAAAAGTAATATTTGCCGAAACAGCATCAATAGCTCCTTCATATAGACTCCAATTGTACTCTGTAGATGGCAATCCATTTTCAATGCGTTTCACCTTTGCCTCTATTTGGTCTGTAGAAAGAGAAATAGGCAATCCCATTTCAATCATTTTAAGTTGATCTATCGTAAGATAAATAGGTGTGTTATCTACCGACCCTACCTCTTGGTACTGTAAAGCAATAGATCCACTGCTAGGGTATGTTCCATTAGGGACAATCGTTCCAATCGTACTAGCGTTAGCTGTTTTCAATGACAGAATATCCAAATTACCAACTGTTAAAGATAGACTTGGAACGATGTCATATGCTGGCGCAGTACCTACATTTCTATATTTTACATTCCAAATACTTGTAGCAGCTTTATCTTTTTCACTCGTAGTCGCTTGACTCCAATTTGCTGTATTCGTGCCATTTCTACCGCTCGAATTTGATGTAACATCTGTAGTCTCAATATTCGTATTTAATTCCGTATATAGTTTAAGAGACGTTGATTGCTTTACCCCAAGGTCGGTAAGTGATGCTGATACTTCAAATTCTTGTGTGACTTCAGTACCAAACTTAGCTCCAGTACTGATTTTTTTACTCTCAGTCGTATCTGTTTGGGTTTGCCACCCTGTTGACTTAGATGTTCCATCTGAGAGTGTAATAGTCTCTCTAGGTGTTACCTGAATATGTTCAAGATCAGCTTTTATATCTGGAAAAGCTGGAACTAATGGATGAGTTGCTGGAGCTAGAATAGCCGCATCAATTTGACCAGTTACTTCTTCCTTATCACTGTATGGATCTTGGTCTGTACTCCAGTCATATGGCGATGTAGTATATTTTAATACACCCATCTCATAATAAGCATCATCCCATTCAACTAATCCAAAGCCAGGAATATGAGTATAACCATTGATTTCCCATAAATCAGTTACTCCATCGTCATCTGTATCGTTTTCTATCACTTCCGCACTTACAACTGATGGGTTAAAAGTAATGAGACCTTTTATTTTCTGATAAGACGATAATAGCCAATCACGAAAGCTTTTTGCAGCTTTTCCTAGTGAATCGGTTAGATTATCTACTGGTTCTTCCCCTGGGTCAGGTGATTCGTCCCCTGGTTCTTCTACTGGATCAGTTGATTCCTCTCCTGCCTCTTCCCCTGGGTCAGGTGATTCGTCCCCTGGTTCTTCTACTGGATCAGTTGGTTCTTCTCCTGCCTCTTCTGCGGGATCAGTTGATTCCTCTCCTGCCTCTTCCCCTGGGTCAGATGATTCGTCCCCTGGTTCTTCTACTGGATCAGTTGATTCCTCCCCTGCCTCTTCTGCGGGATCAGTTGATTCCTCTCCTTCTTCTTCTGCTGGATCAGTTGATTCCTCTCCTGCCTCTTCTGCGGGATCAGTTGATCCCTCCCCTGCCTCTTCTGCGGGATCAGTTGATTCCTCTCCTGCCTCTTCTGCTAGATCAGTTGATTCCTCTCCTGCCTCTTCTTGGATGGTTGGCTCATCAACTATCAAATCAACAGGGTCTAATGAATCATTACCTTCTTCACTTTGAGTTGGTGGTAATATTTGTTCTTTTGGAATAATCTCTTCTTCTTGATTCTTGCTGCTCCATTTAATTTCAAGTTCAGATAGTGCCACATCTGGATTACTATAACCTATAGTAATCTTATATTGTTGATCTGACGCTAAGTTAATTGCTTGTGGTTCAATATTTTGTCCATTAATAATTAGTTCATCATCAATCCATAGTTTAATATGATCATTATCAGATGTAGTAAATGTATATTCCTCAGAGAAACTAGGTTCGATTATACCTTCCCATTTTATCGAGTGAATATTTTTCATCTTACTAAGGAGTGGCTTAGGTATATTAAGTCTATTAATATCAAATGTTGCATTTGAATCTTCCAGGCGTATTAACAAATGATCAGAAAACTCAGCGTCAGAATAATAGGTTCCCTCCATACCATTCGTAATGATGTTTTCATCATTTACTTCTTCCCTTGAAGAAGTCTCGGATTGGGACTCGACAGTTTTAGCATAAGTTACTGGATGAGAAAATGATACTACTTGAGTCGTTAGAGCTAATGTTGTAATAATTGAGAGAAAACGTTTTTTTGATTTATTATTTCCCATTTTAAAATGCTCCTTTCTCATTTGGACTTTTGATTTGATATAATTACTTCATCCCAACCACTTAAAGAGTTACGAACAACATTTCACATTTGAAATGCACCTCCTTTAAAATAGTTTGAAAATACTACAAGTTAAGTAAGTAGAATATTATAAATACACAGTCGGTTTTTATCCGACTAAGTTGATCTCTCTTGCAACTGTCACAAAAGAATCACGAGTAATGAGTTATAGCTTTGAACACATTGAGCTGGTATTTTATCTGGATCTGTTAAATAAATGACTTGTATCACTTATATAGATGCTACGATATTACTTATCTAAGTGAAAAACCTCAAAATAGAGGATAAAGCAACATTTATCGCTAAAAACATGTATACTTCGTCATTTATCGACAGTTTTTAAATAATAGAATCAATATATTTATATTATTACTATTAAAATCACTATTACTATTCTTCAATAATAAAGTCGTTAATCTAGCAAGAACTAAGGTGACACGTTCAAAACTTGAACATCAGTAAACCGTGTGGAACCCTATTCCTTTCCCCCCCTTATTGTAAGAAAAAAATTTAAAAGTTTTATTTCGTTCAATAAATTTACAATACTTAATCATCAGACTATACGATAAAAAAAGCCTATCAACGCGATAGGCTTTTTTAGAACTTTTATCCCTTATATTTTTACTAATGACTAGGTCGATTATCTATAAAAATAATCTCTTTCAGAAAACAATAAATACACATACTTACTTTTTTTAGAAGTTTAAAACCCGTTACTCAATCCATTGCACTTTTGTTATGGAAAGTTTGTGATTGTAAAAAGACACTATTTAAAATGATTGTTTGAACTAACAAATTTAGTCTTACATTTGTTAATCAATAGCAATATCCATTAAGACTTTCTTGTTCACTTTAAAATATATT
The DNA here is from genome assembly GCF_018588585.1 of Bacillus sp. SM2101. Lineage (NCBI taxonomy): Bacteria > Bacillati > Bacillota > Bacilli > Caryophanales > Bacillaceae > Bacillus > Bacillus sp. SM2101. The sequence continues at coordinate 50,009 of NZ_JAEUFG010000010.1, read as the reverse complement.
ATTTCACAATATGACTACTAAAGATAAAAAGATCAATCATACTGCATCTCTAAAATAAAGTTCTCTTCTTAAACAAACTGATTATAGATTTTTGAAAGTTACAATCACTTGTTTATAAGTTTCTCAATTGTGCCCTTAAGAATAAGGAATCAAACAAAAGTTAGCAGAAGAATGGGGTATACCTATAAAAATTGACAAAAATATTATATGATTGTAAATGCTACTTTTAATTGGGGTAAATAACCTTTTTGTTAAAAATCATCACACATAGGAAGGAAACATCAGCGATATGAAACCAATTTATTCTTTTTTATTGACATTAGTAGTGTTAGTTACTCTCGTTCAGCTAGAAGTACCAAATATATACCTATATCTGGCTATCTTCATTATTTTTATATTAGCTATTTTCTCTAATTTGTATCCCCTCTATTTGTCAAACAACGTACTGACAGTAGAAAAGAGCATTTTGAATAAAAAAAGAAATCCTTTATTTCACTTTTATTATGTTTATGCAAATCAAATTGATGAGGAAATCGAAGAAGCTACCGAGCGAGTACTAAAAAAATATCAAATGCCTCATATGTATGCACTAATTAATGTCATATATGCTCTGTACAATAAAGATATTATAGCTGCTAAAAAATATGTAGATCATATTAAACCATTAAACTATCAAAATTACTATAAAGGGTTGATTTCTGTTGAGGATAATCATGTAGATTTAGCAAATGAACTTGCTAATGAAATTAAAATTGAATGGATGAAATATGCACTTCTCGCAGCAATTGAAAGGAAACATGGAAATGAAGAAGAAGCAATCAAATATGCAAAACTTTCCTATTCTTCAGCCAGAGGTTTGAATAAATATATGATTTATAAGTATGGTATAAAAGAAGGATTGTTACATGCAGACAACGCTGCATAAGATAGAGTGTTAGACCTACTTGGGGTCTAACACTCTATTTTTTAACTCTATGTATTTTAAAAGAGTTTCGCCACGAAGCTTTTAAATCGCTTCATTACATCTTGCTATAGACTCTTATAAAACAATACTCTGTCATTACCTTGACCGTCATAATTACGTTTCACATAGATTTCTTTCGTCAAAAGATCTGTTTCTTCAATTTGAAAACCCATTTTTTGATGGAATGCTATGGATGTTGTATTCACTGGTGATGTAATGCACCTAACAATTTTACATCCATGCTGTTTTACAGTGGAAAAAAACTGTTCATATAGTTTTTTGGCAAGTCCCAGTTCTCGAGATTGAGGATGTACACATACAAAGTGTATGTAAGCTTCATTTTGTTGAGATTGAGAAAGAAATCCAATTAAGAATCCAACAATCTCATTCTGCTCTTCAATAACAAAACTAGTATTTTGGAAGTGCGTAAAGAATAGCTTTGGCAACATATGATCCATTTTGCGACCATTCCACCAATCGTTCACTACAGGTATAATGGTTTGATAATCTGCTTCCTTCACGTGTCTAATCATAGTTCACACTCCTCTCATAGCAAGTTTTAATTTCATTACGTCGAACATTGATTAAACAAAAGTAAGCTAATGATGGCGATGACAATCGTTACAACAATTTGAAAACAACCACCTCTCACCAGTTCTGAAGGAGAGCCAGCTTGACTACGGTTGATTCCATCATTTAACATTCCAGTTGGGTGATTTTTCCGTTCCTTATTATATAGATCGTCCCTTTTCTGCTCACTCATTTAACCATCTGCTATCCACTTTTCTAAAGACACCTGGTAATAAAGTTTGACACTTTGTTGTAATAAACGAAGTATCTAGTGAGATTGCTCTATGTGTGGCTTCTTCTTCCGATATTTCATAAGGAATCATCATATCTTTTTGTTGATTTGTCAAGGTTTTAAAAAAAGAATAGTAACTTTCTTTTTGTTCTGGTCCTACATGAAGAATCCCACGATATTCCTTCATCATAAGCTTTGTGATAGCTACTGCTAAATCTTCAACATGTACAAATGTTTTATAAATGTTTGACGCTCTTGTTATTTGATTTCCATTACTAATCTCATTTAATACGTATGCTACTCCATGATCCAATCGGCCTTGTGCATTTGTTCCATAAATTGGACCAGAGCGCAAAATGAGGTGATTTTCATGTGTTCGACTAATGATTTGTTCACCATCAATTTTTGCATTCGTATAATGTGATAATGGGTTTCTTTCATCTAAATAAACTGCTTGATCAGCCTCTGTATAACTACCTTTACCACTTGAAAATAGCCCATCAGTAGATATATATATAAATAGTGCATCTTTATTAATAGATGTAAGAACATTGTTCAACCCTGTATGAATAAGGTCTTTTTCATTGTTTCTACTCATTAAAGACCAAATAATTACATCTGGATGAATACGACTATACAATCTTTGTACACTTTCGTTATCATTTACATCTAATTGAATGAAATTATCTCGCCTAGTAGTTGAAGTACCGTATAAAGCTGAAGCAATGTTATTTTTCTTCAATTGTACAAATATTTCTGAGCCTAAATAACCACTTGCACCTAACACTATAATTCTCATATTTTATTCTCCCAGTTCACATTCGACTTATAGTATGCATGTCTTTTGTTGGTTAATGCTGTTATATTTTTTAGAGTTGTTATTTCAACTACACACTATCAATCGTGGTATCTTTTTCTCTTTGTCTACAACACAACTTACTTGACTGTTCATATTTAGTGAATGAATAGAGCTTTTCTTAGAGAATAATGTAGTTTCCAAGATTACTAATATATTTATAAATATTAACAATTCTTGTATTGAAGTGCTTCAGAAATTTATTAAATAATATCGATTTGGAATGAAAGCATTGCTAATGACTGTTTTAATGATCAAAGCTGTTTTAGCATCAATCGCACCTTGGAACCATCCTAAGAGATTTATCAGCAATTAAAAAACGCTTAAATATACAGGGAAAGAAGAATTCAAATTTGACATAATTAACACAATAGCTCTGCTATATAGTTTCTTTTTTATTTAATTCTTGCAAATCCACCTGTGTTAACTCTAGTGCACTACTGTTAAATGTTTCTATTGAATTTGGTAATTAATTTTGGCACAAAAAATGCGACTGTAGCTGATAGCATAGCAATAATATATAATGAAATGCTTGAAAGACTGCCGAATTCTACCTCTTTTGGTACATTTGCAACGCTATTCAAAGCTTGTGATAAATCCGGTTTAAATGTTGCAGTTAGAAATAGCCCTGACAATAGTTGAATCACCAAAAATAATATGAAGAAGCTTCCTAGAAAAATAATATAATTTTTCATACTCTATTCCCTCCCGACTATTTGACCATTTTTCATGACTAAATTATATTTATGAGTTTCCATTAAATAAGTTTCAATAATAAACAATAATTGATAAAAAAGACTAATTTTATGTAATTAGCCTTTTTCATAATGTTTGAATTTAAAGAAATAACACCTTTAACAACTAATATTCGTGGCACCTTTACTTCTTATTAAATTGTCACCGTTGTATAAAAATCTCAGCTTGCTGGTCTAGTTTAATAATATATTAATCATTATTTTATTTATTCGACTCAATTTGTTAGGTGCATTTTACATATCACAGCTTTGATTGCAAAGTAATCTACCTCTTCTGGTAATGCCTCTTTTAATGGTTTTAACTTCTCTGCACCTAACTCTGTTATTTTGGAGACTATTTGTTCTTCATACTCAGTTGGAATCATTCGCCCCCATTCAATTACGTTGCCTTCAGTTGCACTTCGAATGATATGATTTTGAATGGTTATTGGCGACATTGACCGCTTTTTTGCAATATCTTCAATATCTTCCCCTTCAACAAATAATTGATAGGACAATATATGACTAGGGTTTTCTGTTACTTTGTCTGCAACGTTATCATTAGATGAACCTAATGCTGATTCACTCACTCGTACCTCTGTCGGAATATCCTCTGTTGCTTCAATATCATGTTCAGCTGCATATGCTTTTATTGTTTGCAAAAATTGGGCTCCATATCTTTCAAACTTAACTTTGCCTACTCCTTTTATGCTTAGCATAGCTTGTTCATTTAGAGGTGCTTGCTCACTCATTTCTCTTAATGCACTATCCGCGAAAACGACATAAGGTGGAACACGCTCTTCAGTTGAAATATCTTTCCGAAGTGCACGCAGGCGCTCAAACAGCTCATTATGTGTTGTTAAGCGTTTTGCTTTGTGTTTTTGTTTTTTATATACTTTTTCATTTCCTTTTAATACTTGATACGCTTTATTCCCGATCATTAGCACTGGATATTGACCTTCTGTAGCAACCAAATATTGTTCAGCTACGAAGTAGTCAATCATTTCAACAATTTCTTTTTCGGAATATTTACTCAGAAGACCATACGTCGGTAGCGTATGAAATTGTTGTTCAACGACACGTTTGTTTCTAGAGCCTTTTAAAACTTGGGCTACGATCGTTTTACCAAACCGCTCATTCATGCGTTTAATACAAGAAAAAACCATTTGTGCCTCTGTTGTAATATCAATCGTTTCTCTGGCATCAGTACAATTCCCGCATTTTCCACATGTTTGACCATCTGTTTCTCCAAAATATTCGAGTATGTATAGCTGTAAACAACGCTCAGTATGACAATAATCGATCATTTGTTGCAGCTTTTGATATTCATTAGCTTTCCGTTCAGGATTTAACAACGTTTGTTCTATTAAAAACTTTTGCAACTGTATGTCCTGAGGAGAAAATAATACAACACAATCGCTTTCCTCACCATCACGACCAGCACGACCGGCTTCTTGGTAATATGCTTCCATATTTTTTGGTAAATTATAATGTAACACATAACGTACATTGGATTTATTTATTCCCATGCCAAAGGCATTTGTAGCAACCATGATACTAATATCATCGTAGATAAATTTCTCTTGCGTGTCCTTTCGTTCTTGCTCTGACATCCCAGCATGATACTTTCCTATTGAAACACCACTACGTTCAAAATAGGCATAAAGCTGATCAACCTCTTTTCTCGTACCAGCATAAATAATTCCTGAAGATGCTTTATTTGCGTTAATATATTTCGTTATGTAATCACGTTTGTTTTCACCTTTGACGACTGTAAAAGAAAGATTTTCTCTAGCAAACCCTGTAACAAAAGTATTTGAATAATCAATATGTAGTAAATTACATATATCATCTTTTACTTCTGTCGTTGCTGTCGCTGTTAATGCGATGACGACTGGTAGCTTATCTAAAGCTTGAAGAAACGTAGAAATATGCCGATAGCTAGGGCGAAAATCATGCCCCCATTGTGAAATACAGTGCGCTTCGTCAATTGCTACTAGTGAAATATGTAACCTTTGTAATAATTGTTGGAAATCAGGTGACTCTAATCTCTCAGGCGCTATATAAATGAGTTTGTAAGCCCCTTCTTGTGCTTTCGCTATTCTGTCATTTAAATCTTGTCTTGTTAACGTACTATTTATATATGTTGCTGGTATTCCAATATTAATTAAAGCATCAACTTGATCCTTCATTAAGGAGATTAACGGTGAAATAACAATTGTCACACCATCGAACATCATCGCTGGCACTTGATAACAAATTGATTTTCCTCCACCTGTAGGCATAATCGCAAGCGTATCATTCCCGTTTAATACATTTTCTATGATCCCATCTTGCCCTTGCCGAAATGCTTTATAACCAAAATATTGTTTTAATACATGGGTCGCCTTTTCAAACATGACGGTGAGCTCCTTTCCTCAGTGTTATATTCTCAAATGGCTGTTTCAGAATTGGTTGTTGCTTTTCACACTAAAATTCGGGCATCTCTTTTCTACTTGTAAAATCTATTAGCCCTCAATAAAACATATCATACTGTCCATCTCTAGTAATAATAGCAGCAAAGTTTACAAAAAAGCATTTAATAAAAATCAATATTTACGAAAAGAATCTATCAAATAAATAATAAACATCTATTATGTATACCGTAGCTAATCCTTCCTTTCATTATAAAACAGTTATCGAAAATCTTAAACATACTACCACCTATACGAGCCAGTTAAAAAGCTTTCTACATAGGATGTTGTTTTATTTGCTAAGAAATAATTTTGTATACAGCATAGTACCTTTTCTACGTTGAGGGATACACTAAAAACTCATCACAAGGAACAAAAAAAGAACCCTCCCATTGGAAGATTCTTAATCACAATTTAGATAAAAGGTTTAGTTGTTCTATAACATAGCTAGCTCGTTACCGAGATGCTTAGCAATCGCACCCATCCCTGAAACATTTGCGACTGCTTCTGCATCAGCATTATAGTTTGTGTTAGTATTTACATCGTAAGTGTATATATTTCCATTGGCATCTTTAATAAATTCGATTCCTGCAAAATGAATGTCATTGTTAGCGAGAAATTGTTCATATTTGTGAATAATCGGATCGTTAAAATTTTCTTGAATTTTAAACTTTGGCGTAGGATCGGCTGTTGTCGGGCAGAAGGCATCTCCTATTTGGCACGCGTCTGCTGGGCATAGCTCAAAGCCTTCAGACGTATCAACCCGAACAGCATAAAGAAATTTCCCTCCAACGAATTCACAACGAGTAATACACGGTTCTGGTGCCTGTATATATTCCTGCAAAAGTGTGATGCCATCGATCGATTCATCAAAGTCATCGCTGTTCACGTATTGCTGTAGTGCGGCAACATTGTCAAAGAGCTGAACCCCTAACCCTTTGCCAGCACGATTGTGCTTTGTAATAAATGGCTTTGCAAACGTACTTCCAGCTTGTAAAATATGTTCCTTACCAACTGCAGCAATCGTATGTGGAGTAACGATGTCAAATGCTTGCAACGCGGTATATTGGGCAACTTTACTTACTTCAAGCTGAAGTGCCCGACTCGTATTAAACACTTTTCGTCCATGCTTTTCTAACCAAGATAATACAGCTGCTGTATATTCAGGAGCAAAACGGTGTCCTCTCGTATGAGAAGATGCACTCATTCGGTTATAGAAAATCCCAATCGGTGGTTCCTCGTTAAGGTTAAGTGATCCTTCATTAAGAAACCAATCTTCATAAGATAGTCCTAATTTATCGAGTTCTTTGTGTAAAGGTTCTGTCCATTCATCGTTTTCATGAATAATATATATTTTTGGCTCCATCTTAATTCCCCCATAATATATGACTGCTGTGATATATACTCTGTTAGTACATCAGTATAACTGTAATTGATAACGATAGATAGTAAAAAGTATTAATCAAACATAAACTAGGGCAAAAGTTCGCTGAAACACATATTTCTTTAATGAGGAAGCCAAGTTCACTATTTTACCTTTAAACGGATATCCTTTGTATATTTTCTAGTTGGATAATCGCTAATTGTAAACACTAATGGGTTGTTATAGTTTTCATTAGGGATTTCGAGGACCAAGCTTTCATTAGCTTCACCCATACTGTAGCCATTCGATAAAGGCTTATATTTTTTTCCATCTCCATCAACAAATTCCCAATCGACGCGTAATTCACCACTATAGAGGTCATCTTTATCAAACGAAATAACTAGCTGTTCCTTCTCATTATTGTAGGAGGGTTCCATATAGATACGGTCATCAGGTGCTTTTACGATTTTTCTGTTTTCTACATCCACCTGAAGGTCTAATAAGTTTTTATCCAACGCTCTTATAGCTGTAAATTCGATGTATAGCTCTTTCGGTTTCTTGAAATAATTACTTTCCAGATGAAAACTCTCCCCATATTCGGTAATATTCGAGCCTGTTATTCCATTGGCAATTGAAGTAACCTCATCACCATTTTCATCAACAATTCGTAAATCTTCAAGTTCGAAGATTTTCATCGTATTGTTTTTATCATATGTCACTTGTAGTTTTAATTGAGTTGGATAAACTTCGAGTGTCTTAAATGTTATTTTCTGCCCTTCGACTTCTACTGTTTCATTAATTTCGTATAGTTCCTTCATATTTTCGAAAAGCGCTGTATTTACTTGAAAAGGAATACTATATTCATGGGGAAATTCACTCATATTAGATAAATCATCCCCCGCTTCAACAATTAGTTGGAGTATAAAACCTTCTGTAGGTACAGCTTCATGGAAATAAAAATCAAATCGTCCGCTTATCGAATTTTCGTTCTGTTTATTTTTCAGATTATCAGAGCCAGAACTTGCAAGATAATCTTTACCTTCACTCGTTAATAAATCTGGTAAAGGGTGCAAATAATTATAGTCTTTTACATTTTCCAGTGTATAAAACATGACCATCTTGCTCTCATCAACAATAACAGCATCGATTGTGAACGTAACACCATTTTGTTCTTCACTAGCACCAATATGTTGAATAAATTCATTTTCTACCGCTACTTGCAAACTTTGGTCAAATTGAATGAGTTCAACTATTTTTGCTAAGCCAGGAATCGTACTCATGTAATTAGCAAAGGCAGGTGATATCCGCACTGTTGTAACGAAGGATAAAATTAAGATACAAGCACTAATGGAAGTCAACCTCATTCTACGATTTATTCTTCGACTCTTTGTCGCTTTATTCATCCCATTCCTTATTGACTGATCAAGGTCTTCTGGGATCGACAAATGATCATATTTATCTTTTATGTCGTAAAGAGCAGCTTCTTCTTTTTCAAAATCTTTATTCATCATAACCACTCCTTTGCTAAACTAACTTTTAATAGTTTTAGAGATTTATACAGCCTTGTTTTCACAGTTCCTTCAGGACATTGAAGAATGTCAGCTATTTGATCGATCGTTAAGTCATGATAGTATTTTAACTTAACAATTGTTTGTAGTTGTGGGTCTAATAATGCAATATGCTGTTCAAGATCAATTTTCGTTAACGTTGATGACTCACTATCTTCCACACCTTTATCTACTTCCTGCAAAGAAGTCTTTTTCTTTCGACTATACTCTCTCGAACAATAATTAATCATAATACGAGTAATCCAAGTAGTAAAAAATTGTGGTTGCCTCACCTTTCTGATCTCCTTATAAGCTCGAAAGGTCACTTCTTGCACTGCTTCTGTTGCATCGTGTTCATTTTTAAAATACGAGTATGCTATTTTATACAAGCTTATTTTATGCAAAGTAATTAATTCATAAAATGCCTCATCATCATACTTTTGTGCACGTTTTACTAGTTGTTCAAAATCCAAAGTGTCTCCTCCCCATAAACCTCTCTAAAATATTAGAGCACAATAACTCCAAAATAGTTTTCTTTTTTTGACTGTTTTTCAGATTAATTTTGCTTGCCGTACTATGGTAGTAAATATAAACTAAGCGTTCGTTTCATCTTTTCTTAATTAACAATGATGTTAACTGAAGAATTTTTGCCGTCATTTTCAGTGACAATAGCAATGAAGTTTACGAAAAGACCTCTATTTGTACACGTAAACACAATTCATATAAAACATGCTAATCTGTAATCACCTTCACAGAACAAAGGGTCTTGTAATTTCAACAACAAATGGTTAACAGAGCGTTACGAAAAAAACATAACAAAAAACGTCAATAAGTCCAAATCCTTATCAACGTTCATATTTATGTAGTATGTATTTACTAATGTATTTTAATATACTGTCATTTTGTTCTTCCTTAGAGAAATATATGTTAAAAACAGGGACAATCATTATCTAGTATATTTAGCAACAAGATTTGCGAAAGGTTCGTGGCATCTTTTCTTCAATAAAACGATGTTGTTGAGTATTACGACATCTTTACCTTCTAGTTTAGGAACTAATGCAAACAAAGTTTACGAAAAGATAGTAGGCTAAAATGTTATATCAAATTCATCCATTGGCCAATAACGTAAATTGACCTTTCCAACAATTTGATCTCGTTTAATAAACCCAAAATGCCTTCCATCCCAACTTTTGCGACGGTTATCCCCTATAACAAATACTGAATCTTCTGGAACACTAGCTTCACCGGTAATTTCTTTTAGTGTAAAATCTCCTGTCAGTTTACCTTCAACGAGTCTTTCTTTAAATGGAAGGAGGTATGGCTCTTGAACAGGTTTATCATTAATATATAAAACGTCTTGCTTGTATTCAATTTTATCACCTGGTAAACCGATCACTCGTTTCACATAATCATCTTCACCATCTGAATGAAAGACAACGACATCAAAATGGTCTAGATCTCCTAAACGATAGCCTATTTTATTTACCATTAACATATTACCATCCTGAAGGGTAGGCATCATCGATTCACCTTCTACTACATAATTCGTAAAGAAGAATGTTCTAAAAAATGCAAAAATAATAATTCCAATACCTATAGACTTAAGCCATTCAATTCCTTCTTTTTTAATATTGTTTTCTTGTTGAGGCATTGTCTATTAACTCCTTCATAACTTTTTTTAATTTTATTTTATCAGTATCAGTTTCGTGGAACAACAATCAATTTGCTGTTTGTTTAATATTAAACCTTGCTTCTAGCCTTTTCCCTACGACCCATAATATGAAAATAATAATTATAACGATAATTGATCGTACAGGCTGATGAACTAAGGCCGCAATATCATACCCAACCCAACTCATTGTAAAGATCATCACCATTTTCCCACACAATACGGCAAGAATAAATTGAGGTACACGTACGTTTGACAAGCCAGCAACAATGTTAACAGCTGCCGATGGGGTAAATGGAAAGCATAGGAGTAAAAACAATGGACCGAACCCATGTCTATCAACCCAATTCATTAAGCTTTTCACTTTAGGATGACGGCTAACAAAAGAAAAGAAGCGCTGTTGACCAAATTTTCGGACTAGAAAAAATACCGCTATTGAACCCGCACATGCACCAATCCAAGAAAAGATAAAACCGAGCCAAAGTCCAAACGCAGCCGCATTTGCCATCACAAAAACAAATAAAGGAAAAAACGGTAAAAATGCTTCAATTAAGGGCAGAAAAATTCCAGGTAGTGGTCCTAATGAGCGATATTCTTCTAATACAGATAATATATTTTCTAACGTTATAAGTTCTCTTAACGTGTCTAGGTCCATGTCTATTACTCCTCATCGTCAGATACATATTTTTTACCCACTATTTCATATATTGTACACGTATAATGTTAATTTTGGGAAATATAATATCAAACAAATGTCATTTCTACAACTATTGTGAATTATACCCTTTTCACAATTTTAGATACTTGTTTTTTTTCAAAATTTATAATAAGATATAAACCAAACATACGTTCTTTTCTCCTGTAATAAACATTTTCACATTCATTATAATTTTTCATAATCACTTTTCTTCTTATTTATATCCATGTGCTAAAACTTCGTTGATTATGCTTATTTAACAGGAAAGTTTACGCAATTTCTTAAGGAAACCACGAGGAAGCATTAACTCTTCACTCGTTATATTCATACTTGAACAAGCTTTCTGAAAGGAGAAATAGTATGACGAGAATTCCAAATGAAGAACGAGCAATGATGGAGTTGGCAATTTATTTGCCTATGTTATTAATTGTTTTAAACAAAGACTTAGCAACCATTCAACAAAGTAATTTCAAACTAAAAAAGCCATACGTAACTATTATTGAGCAATCAATGAAACAAATACAAATAGATTTACGACGCATAAAGAAAGAAATGTACAAAAATGATTTAAAAGTATGTGAAGTAAACCGAGATGAAGCTTTCACAGATTTTCTATTTATTTATAAAGGGTATGAGGAGCGACACAATTACTTTAATCCACGTATAAGAAATAAAGTACAGGACCTAATGATCGTATACTTGCAAGATAACAAAATTAATTCGGCCAAGCCTATTGATACGTAAGTAGGAACATTATCAATTTCAATAAATGACATAGTATGATTGCAAGTCGTTATCCACTGTCGATTAGCTTATGACAAGCAAGGTCACCTCAAATTGACATATAATTTTGACATAGCTCAGAAATATTTATCCTTTGTAAACACGCACTTAATTGGGTGTAATTAAATGTGTTACTACTGATATCATGTATGTTACTCAGCAAATCAAGTGGAAATAAAAATCATATATACAACTTTGTATTACCGTTGTATATATGATTCGAGATTATAGTCGTTACTCCTTTTAATTTCGGTGTTTACGACTTAAGTATTGTTGTTCCTACTAAAAAATAAACACGTATTGAATTAGTGTTCGTAGCATCTTTTCACCAATAATTGCAACAAAGTTTATAAAAAGAGTCTTTCATTTAGTCATGCTTACTTTTATCTTCCATTATGTAACTATGACTAGATTTTTGCCCATTCTTTTTCTCTGGAGTTAACAAAAATGCCATTTTCCGATTATTGTTATCAATGCGGTCTGTTAATTTTGTTTGCAACTGGGCAGTACGATGTAATTGATTTTTAAATGATCTATGAGAAATAGGCAATTCAATGTTTGTTTTATTTACAAAGATTACATCAGTTTTATTTCCAGCGACTGGCTTATGATCCTGAACGTGAGGGTGTGAAATCCAAGCACACAACGATTTTTTTGGTGAGAGTGTAGGGAAGAGGTAAATCATGTTAGATGGCTCAATAGCGATGGGAGCTTTATAAGATATTCCAATAATCTTATAGGTACCCTCACGCCTTCCTCTGAAGCTTGTACCGTAATAAAAACAACTTCTTTCAACAATTTGAAGCGGCTTCATTAATACAATAAACTCCTCAGTTTCTTCTATAACTTTTGAAACTGGCCTTCCTTCATAAATATGTGGCAAGATAGACATTGTGTGCCTGTTTACCTCATAACCTTGCAAGACACCATGTGATCCATCATTCATTTCATCAACTCCTAACTATTAATGTAAACCTAAATATTTCCTTTATATAATAGCACACAAATTTGTGCATTTATTTGAATTCACAAAATATTCATAATATAAGTGATTTCTGGCATAGAAAATCACTTATATAATTTTACGAATTATTTTTTGATTGTCCTATTTCTTTTTGAGCAATATATTCATTAGCTTCTTGCTGTATAACATGCTCATTTGTTGAATCACCAGAATACTGAATTTCTGATTTAAATGGGTTATTTGAATCAAAATTTGCTGTAACCATAACTGAGGGATTAAGTGTCGTTCCCAAAGGTAATTCCGTCTCATCTTCCACCGTCGACTTCACTTTGTTGTGTTTATCCACTATACATTCCTCCATTCTAAGTTCTATACAAATAACATGTTCCATTATTGTAATTTTATTCACAATCATGTAATTTTATCTATTTTCCGAATATTTTAAATTTTTGGTTGATTTTTCACTTAATTATCCATATAATATAAAAAAGACGTAGGAGGGATTTTTAATGAGAGAAAAAAAGTCGTATACTGAAATCATGAAATCCCACGGCAAAGATCAAAAATTGCTACACGATGCTACTATGATTGATGTATACATTCAAATGGTAATAGACTCTGCTATTTATGATAGAAAAAAAGAATTACTTTTACAAAAAATTGATGCTGCTTTAGATTGCAGGAACAATGAGTTATTTATGAATCTTTCACAGGAATATAACAACTTACTAAAGCTTTCCTCATAACGATTTACTTGATCAAAAGCTACGTACTTAAATGCTGAGTACGTAGCTTTTTTTGCTGTAGTTTATAGCATCTCATCTAAAGTTTCATACAGGTCGTCTCTTTCAGTACTTAATAATTCTCTCTTCTGCTGCAATTCTAATAAATTAGTTAGTTCAAATTCTTGTTCCATTAGTTGCTCAATCTTATTAATTTCATCTTCTAATGCTTCAACTTTTATTTCTATATACTGTACTGTTACAGTTTCTTGTTTATTAACGGATATCATTGTTTTTTTGACATAATGATTCTCACTTTTGGCTTTAGCTGGAGTTAGACTAAGTTCTTTTCTTTTTCCTTTTGCTTCATCGTAACTTCCTTCATATCTTGTTAGTCCATAGTCTTCAATCCAATAAGTGACCTTAAAGCATTTATTTAACAAATAACGGTCGTGTGATACACAAATCAGCGTCCCATCAAAATCTTCAATGGCATCTTCAAGTACCTCACGAGAGTCAATATCAAGGTGGTTTGTTGGTTCATCTAAAATGAGTACATTAAGTTGTTGCTGCATAAGTTGTGCTAAGCGCAATCGCATTCGTTCACCACCACTAAGGCTTGAGACTTTTTTAAAAACATCCTGGCCATAAAACATAAATCTAGCTAGAATGTGCCGAGCATCAGCTTGTGATATCGGTACTTCATTACAAAAGTGCTGAAGGATCGATTCTTCTTTGTTGTCATACTTAAGCTGCTGGGATAGATAACCTATTTTAACTTGATTTCCTACTTTAACAGCCCCTTCGTCTACTTGTTCATTACCTAATATCATTTTTAATAATGTTGTTTTACCGCTTCCATTATGTCCTACAATTGCCACCCTATCTCGAAATCTAACATACATTGAGGCATCGTTAAAAAGTTTTTTCCCTTCAAACTTTTTACATATTTGATCAATGACGATAACGTCCTTTCCACTTCTATCCTCCATATTAAAAGAAAGTGCCATTTTCTTTCTTTCAAGAATCGGACGTTTTAGTTTTTCCATCCTCTCAATTGCACGCTCCATATTTTTTGCTCTTTTATGCAATCCTTCATTTGGTGGATTCGCACGGTTTGCCCATTCTTTCAACCGTTTAATCGTTTCTCTCATCTTTTTAATTTTCTTCTGTTGCTCCTCATACGCTGCAAATTCAGCAAGTAATCTTTCTTCCTTTTCTTTAACAAATGCAGAGTAATTACAGTGGTACGTGGACAGTTCGCCAGCTTCCAAATCATAAATCTTTGTAACAATTTGATCTAAAAAGTATCGATCATGAGATATCACGAAAACTGTGCCTTCATATTGAGTTAAATACTGTTCAAGCCATTCCACAGCGTCTATGTCTAAATGATTGGTCGGTTCATCAAGTAATAACAGACTTGGCTGTTGTAGAATAACTAACCCAAGTCCAACTTTTGTCTTTTCACCACCACTAAGTTCATTAAACCTTTGTTCAAGCATTGCTTCAATTCCTAAACCATTAGCTACCTTCATGATCTCAGCTTCAATTTCATAGCCACCCAAGTTAGTAAATTGTTGTTGGACTGTCCCATACTCTTCTAATAACAACTCAAGTGACTGTTGGTTTTGCTCATTTGCCATAGCTCTTTCTAATTTTTTCATTTTTTGTTCCAGCTTTTTCACATGTGAAAAAGCATGTTGGAGAACATCTAATACGGTTGTACTAGCTTCAAAACTTGGAATTTGTGCAAGGTACCCAACTTTACAACCTTTCTGCAAATGAATTTCTCCACTATCAGGCTGTTCTATACCTGACAACAATTTAAAAATAGTTGTTTTTCCACTTCCATTTTGCCCTACAATTCCAATTCGCTCTCCAGTTTTTATTTCAAAGGAAATATTTTCGAATATCTGATTTCCTCCATACATTTTACTAATTTCATTTGCTGCACATACGATCATTTATAACCACTCCTTAACAAATTTTTAGACTAGCTAATGGGTCTTTATTATTTAAAGGGCTGTTTTCACATTAATTGTTACTTGTGTAATAAAATCTAATCACAATTATTACTAACGTTCGGGGCATCTTTCTTCTATTAAACGATGACTTTTGTGTAAACCAACATCTTTATCTTCTAATTAAGAACAATACCAACAAAGTTTAGGAAAAGAGCCATAAAAAACACAAAAAAAGCCATAGGTAAGATTCAACTACCCATGACTTTATGAAACATAAATTTACTTAACAAGAAATCATCAATCGTACACAAATTGGCATAAGAATTTAAACACAAAAAAGGAGAGCATGACTCTCCCCATAGTAGCCGATCAGATTTCTGTGAGAAATTTATATTAGATGGTGTTCAGATATGTTAGAAAATTAGTCAGATTTTTCGAGGCTACATTCTCCAACTGCTTTGGCATCCTTCTGAACACACACTATTAGGGTTAAGAGACCTTACATTCTGTTCAATATGATATGTTTTCTAAAAATGGGCATACGTATCCCGTTGAAAACAACACCATGAAAAATCGCACGGCAAATATAAATATATGCTAAAAAACCATTGCGATTAATAACAGAATGTAACATCTCTACACCTCCTTATCATTTTTCAAGATGTTTTTATTGTATCAACTGAATCATAAAAATTCAAACTTTTTCTATAAATAGGACTAACTTATATCTATTACTTAATTAGGTTTCATGTCGTATACTTTATAACTGTTGTTTACTAAATGAGAGAAACCAGATGCGGTAATACGAAACATCATTTTTTATATAACGCTCTTTGCAATTGAAACTAATTGAGGATGCAACAAGTAATTGACCCAATTTTATATGAGAATAGATGCCACGAAATCTAGTTAAAAATACGGGTTAATTTACTACAACCATTGTGAAATAATTATTTGTAAAATATATAATTTTTAGAAAAGTGTTAAGTGTTAATGAAAAATTGATATAATTATCCTATCTATCAAAAATTTGGTGTAGGAGTTGGTATGTTCATGGATTCTCTTCATAATTTTTATCAAAAGGATTTAAAACAAAAAAACAAATTAATGTTAATAGTTGTCATCATTTCAATTATCATAGGTACAGTCTCAAATATTTCAATGGAACAGCCCTTGTACATAACGGTAACGATGTTAGTTGGAGGTATTCTATTGATTAGTTATGGCATTGTGACACAACTTAATAGAATGAATGGAGCACACTTTTATATACCTGTTGTCACAATCGTTATAGCTGCTATGTTCTATTTTATTATTACGCAAAAAGTTTTTTTTGTATCTTTAGCATATCCGTTTTATGTGTTAATGATATCTATGATACATGGGCGGAGAGGAACCCTTTTCCTTGGTTTTGTATTATCGTTAGGTATGATGCCAACGATGTTTATTCTTGATGACTACTTAAATATTAATATTTATGAAATTATAAATATCTCCATTTTACTCATATTAATAACTTGTATTATATTTACAGTTCAAAAAATAAATCGTAACCATATCTCCCAAGTAAAAGATAGTTTACAACAAATACAGCAAGCAGCACAAAAAGAAATGACTCAAAAACTCGAGATTGAAAAAGAGGCTGAAAAAATAAACAAAAAAATGGTTAATCAATATAATCATGCCTCCTCAACAATGACAAATAATATGGAAGTAGCTGCAGCTATACAACAACTATCATCAAGTAGTTTTACACAATCTGAAGCAATTACAACAATTGCTGAACAAATTGAACAAACGACAACTAATATTGAACAGATCTCTACAAATGCAGCTAAATTAAAAGAAAAATCAAGTGCTTCATCAGATCTTGCAGTTAATGGTGAACGAAAAATGGGCAATTTATTAGAAAACACGGTAGAATTAGACGTAGTCATGAAGGATTTAGCTGTTACATTTCGTGAATTGAACGAAAAGATTAACGAAACAAATATTTTGACTGAAGGAATTAAAGAAATAACAACAAAGACAAACCTACTAGCGTTAAATGCATCCATTGAAGCTGCAAGAGCAGGAGATTATGGCAAAGGGTTTGCAATCGTCGCCGATGAAATCCGACAATTAGCACATTTAACTGAACAGTCAACGGAGGAGATTACAAATAATTTACAAGAAGTAAATGGAAAGACAAGTGAAGCTAACCTAAGACTAAATGAGAGCTCAGAACAGCTTAGTAAAAATGTTGACATAACGAAGGAGACAGAAAATAGCTTTCGATCCTTAAACAAAGTAGTAAATGAATTAAACAACCAAATGATTCAATTTGAAAAACTTGCGGATAATGTAAACGATACATCAATTATCATCAAATCATCTACGGCTGATTTTGCTTCAACATTTGAACAAACGTCAGCAACCTTCCAGCAAATAGCATCATCCGTCGACATTCAAAAAAAGAGTAGTAAAGAGCTTGTTACATATTTAGATGACACGAAGGAAAGTTTAGAAATGATGAGAAATATGTTTAATGATGAGAAGGTTGATTAATAGGGACAAGCTTGCTTTCACATGATTGTAGTTTGTCATACTTAGAAATAAACTCATTCTAATTAACGTACGTGGCATCTTTTCTTTTATACAATGATGACTGACAGTGTAAAACCGCTTTTTATAGTAAAAATTCAACAATAGCAACAATGTTTACAAATAGAGCCTTATAAAAGCTAAAAGACTGGCTTTGCCTCATCTTGCTGATCAATTTTTTAACAATAACCACGAAGCTTATGTAAAGAGCCTATTATTTCATAATGATCACAGGTGATTAGAAGCTCATCAAGCTGTTCTACTAAACAGAACAGCCTTTTAAAGCTAATAATATTAAGAGAGAAGGTATGAAATGAAAGTACTTGTTGTAGGTGCTAATGGTGGTACAGGACGAATAATATTACAACTACTCGGTCAGAGTGGTGAACATGACGCTGTTGCAATGATTCGTGATGACTCACAACGTGAAGACCTTATTAGTCTTGGGGCAAGCTCAACAGTTTTAGCTGATTTAGAAAAAGAGATGAGCCATGCTATCGAAGGCTGTGATGCCATCATTTTCGCAGCTGGGTCAGGCTCAAAAACTGGAGCAGATAAAACAAAACTCGTTGATGAACAAGGTGCAATTAACTTAATAAAAACAGCGGAAAGGCGTGGAGTTAACCGTTTTATCATGTTAAGTTCTGTAGGGGCTGATCTACCCGACCTTGGCCCTACTGATTCAATGAAAGGTTATTTAAAATCAAAAGGGATAGCTGATGAATATTTGAGCAATAGCTCACTCGTATATACGATTGTCCGACCAGGTAGGCTTTCTTACGATGAAGGAACAGGACATATTAGCATATCCAAAAAACTAGCTGACTATTCAGGTGATATATCTAGAGAAGACGTGGCAAAAGTACTGGTAGAATGTTTAAACATTCAGAATACCTATGGGAAAACATTCGAAATTTTGTCTGGACAGACGGATATTATAGAAGCATTGCAAAACATATAATTCATTTAACATACATGTTAATTTATGCCTAAAATATTTTCTAATTCAAACATAGCTCTGAACAACAAAGACGGATGAGCTTTATGACAGTGACAACCGTATATGTTTTTACTATGTAGCTTGTTTTTTCTACTAATAAACACGCATAAAGCTAATTTGGTGGCATCTTTTCTTCTATAATATGATGATAATCACATAAGACTTTTTGTTTATATAACAACAAAGTTAACGCTAACGAAAAACACTGGCCTTTTGTGAGCCAGTGTTTATTCTTTATTTCATTTCCCCCATTTAATTTAATCCTTGACACGCTAGTTAGTTATGCATTGGTAACAAATTGTTCTTCCTCTGTTGAACCTTTTAGAGCTGTTGTTGATGATTTACCTCCTGATACAACTTGAGACACTTGATCAAAATAACCTGTACCTACTTCTCTTTGATGCTTTGTAGCAGTGTAACCATGTTTTTCATTTCCAAATTCCGCTTGCTGCAATTCGGAATATGCAGCCATTCCTCGTTCTTTGTATCCACGAGCTAACTCGAACATACTATGATTTAACGCATGGAAGCCTGCAAGTGTTACGAATTGGAACTTATAACCCATCTTCCCTAACTCTTTTTGGAATTTTGCAATCGTTTCATCATCTAGTTTTGCTTTCCAGTTAAACGAAGGTGAACAGTTGTATGCAAGAAGCTTATTTGGATATTTTTCATGAATTGCATCTGCAAACTGTTTTGCTTGCTCAAGATCAGGTGTTGATGTTTCACACCAAATTAAATCTGCATACGGAGCATATGCTAAACCTCTAGCAATCGCTTGCTCAATGCCAGGCTTCGTACGGAAGAAGCCTTCAGGTGTTCTTTCACCAGTTAAAAACGCTTTATCGTAATCATCAATATCACTAGTAATCATATCAGCTGCATCGGCATCTGTTCTTGCGATTAACAGTGTTGGCACACCCATTACGTCAGCGGCTAAACGAGCAGAGATTAAGTTACGTACAGCAGTTTGTGTTGGAAGTAGAACTTTCCCCCCTAAATGCCCACATTTCTTTTCAGATGACAGCTGATCTTCAAAATGTACTCCTGAAGCTCCAGCTTCAATCATTCCTTTCATAAGTTCGAAGACATTTAATTGACCACCAAAACCAGCTTCAGCATCAGCAACAATTGGTGCAAACCAATCAATCTGGTCATTTTCTTCTAAATGATGAATTTGGTCTGCACGTTGCAATGCCTGATTAATTCGTTTCACAACAGAAGGTACACTATTGGCTGGATATAAGCTTTGATCAGGATACATTTGTCCTGCTAAATTTGCATCAGCAGCTACTTGCCAACCACTTAAATAAATTGCTTTTAATCCTGCTTTCACTTGTTGAACAGCTTGATTACCTGTTAACGCACCTAGTGCATTAACGTAATCCTCTGTATGAATTAAATCCCATAACTTTTCTGAGCCTTTTTTTGCTAATGTATATTCAATATCAATCGAACCTCGAAGCTTAATTACTTCTTCTGCACTATAAGGTCTTTCAACCCCATTCCAACGCTTATCCATACTCCAGCTTTCTTCTAATTTTTGAATTCTTTTATTAGTCATAATCATATTCCTCCTTGTATTTTAAGTACTTTAGCTTTCCTTTTAGCAATGACATTACAAGCTCATCTTCTTTTATATGAAGCCATTTGATGGTGATTTGTTGTGTCTTCCTTTAAGAATTAGGTTTAAACAGTGATTTTTCTTCTATATAAGACGAAATGACATACCAAAACCTTTTACAGCATACCGTTATTCCACATTCTACTTACAAGGTTTTATAACCAGGTAAAGTTAAAAACTCAGTAAATTCATCATTTGAAATTAATTGTTCAAAAAGCTTGTTTGCTTCATGATATCTACCTTTTGAGAATGTCTCTTCTCCAACCTCTTGTTTAATTTTTACAAGCTCTTCTTCTTTCAACTGTTGAACAAGCTCAGAGGTGATTTTTCTTCCATCCTCGAGAATTCCTTGAGGGTGACGTATCCATTGCCAAAGTTGTGCACGAGATATTTCAGCAGTTGCTGCATCTTCCATTAAATTATGAATTGGAGCAGCCCCTCTACCAGACAACCATGATTCAATATATTGAATTCCTACATTTATATTAGTCCGTACGCCAATCTCAGTAATTTTTCCATCTGGTACTGCGAGTAGCTCTGTAGCTGTGACGCAAACATCCTCCCGTTTTCTATATATTTGATTCGGTTCAGGCATTTCATTATTAAAGATTTCCATTGCAACAGGAACTAACGCTGGGTGTGCAACCCAGGTCCCATCATGACCGTCTAGCACTTCCCTCTCCTTGTCAGCTTGAACCTTTTTAAAGGCTTCTTCATTTGCTTTTGGATCGTTTTTCACTGGAATTTGTGCAGCCATACCACCAATTGCAGGTGCATTACGTCTATGACATGTCTTAATCGCAAGCAGTGAATAAGCTCTCATAAAAGGAACTGTCATCGTAACGAGAGATCGGTCAGGCAAAATCACATGTTCATAATTTCTTAATTTTTTAATATAGCTAAAAATATAGTCCCAACGCCCACAATTTAACCCTGCAGAATGATCGCGTAACTCGTACAATATTTCATCCATTTCAAAAGCTGCTAATATTGTTTCGATTAATACAGTAGCTTTAATTGTCCCTCGCGGAATATTTAGTTCATCTTGAGCAAACACGAATACATCATTCCACAATCTCGCTTCTAAATGACTTTCGAGCTTGGGTAAATAAAAATATGGTCCGCTATTTCGTTCTAAAAGTGTTTTAGCATTATGGAAAAAATACAATCCAAAGTCTATTAAACTAGCGGACATACTCTTGCCGCCGACTGTGACATGTCTTTCTTCTAAATGCCAACCACGGGGACGGACGAGCAACGTAGCAATTTCTTCATTCAACCTATATTTTTTACCATTTGGATTTTCGAATGTAATGGTTTTGTTCACTGCATCTCTTAGATTTATTTGTCCTTCTATACAATTTTGCCAAGTTGGAGAATTAGCATCCTCAAAATCAGCCATGAACACTTTTGCACCAGAATTTAATGCATTAATGACCATCTTTCTTTCTACAGGGCCTGTTATCTCGACTCTTCGATCCTGAAGGTCTTTAGGTATAGGAGCAATAGTCCAATCACCTTGTCGAACACCAGATGTTTCTTCCAAGAAGTCTGGCATTTCCCCAGCATCGATTTTCTGCTGCCGTTCACCTCTTTTTATTAGCAGTTCTTTTCTTCTCTCGCCAAACTGTTTCTCTAGCTTTTCAATAAACATTAATGCTTCAGGTGTCAAAATTTCATCATACTGTTCATTTCTCGTACCGTGAACTTGAATACCTGACGTCTGTATCGTCATCCGTAGCTACACACCCTTCCACCTATATTGTTATAATACAGTTTTATTTTACTAATAGTATTATATAACAGAATGGAGGAATTGCAAGGTATTTTTTTAAAAATCTGATAATTTTACTCGTAATCTGTTTTATCAGATCAAATTCTTAAGTATTTCTTCCCACTCTTGTTATATAACGCTCGTAGCTTTTATATAGTTTGATATATAGAATTACACTCATAAACGCAAAAAATAGAATTATGCTAAAGATCCCCATAGGTGAAACCCATTCAGCTAGGAATACAGTTAATGGAGCTAAAAATCTACCGATTGTAAACTGTAATCTAGATGCGCCCATATATTTTCCTCTAGCATGCTCTGGAGCATAGTCACTAACAAAATTATTTATTACTGGGGCTCTCACAATTTCTCCGAAAGTAAAAATGATTGTTAGTAAAAATAGCATCCAAATATTTGTAGAAAATCCAACTAAAAACAAGCCACCCCCAGCTAAAATTGCTGAAAGAATAAAAACGTTCCTATCAGTCCAGCTTTTTAACAATTTTGTTATAGGTAAAACAAAAAACACGAACAGGACACCATTTAACACTAACATCCACGCAAAAATCTCTTTACTGTCCAGTGCTACAGACAAGTTATTCCAAACAAATAGCTTTTGAGAAGGAACATAATTAATAATATATACTGATAAATATAAGTCTAACTGCATAATCGCTATAACAGCAGAAGCTCCTCCCAGAATGTACAACAAGAAGACTTTATCGCTTAAAATCTCCCCATACCCGTTCCATGCTTCTTTAAATCCACTGGAAATTGAATTTGCATTTATTCGTTTTCTTGAGTAATTCGGCATGGTTTCGTCTATCTTTACATAAACAATAATTGAGTAAACTAACATCACAATTGTGCAAGCCCATAACAATTCGCTAAGATAGTTAAAAAAGAAAAACGATCCTAATACAGGCCCTATAACTGCACCAATATTATTAGATGTCATAAAAGTTGCAAACACTTGTTTCCTCGCTTCTTGTGGTACTAAGTCAGCTACCATTGCATCACTAGCTGGGCCGTATATTGTACCTCCTAAGCCAATTCCAATAAACGCTAAATAATTTAACCAATACGAATCTGATATAGCAAAAATACAAAACATTATTGTTCTAATCGATGTCCCTAATAACATAGCAGCACGTCTACCTAATCTATCAGCTAGATTCCCACCAATGATAATTCCAATGATCCCTATTAAAGGGGGGATCGTCATAAAAATACCAGCAATATTATTTCCTAATGCACTTCCGAAGTAATAAGTAATGAACGGGAAATACATCCAATACAGCAAATTAAATAACATTTCACCAATTAACCGAATTTTTAAGCTTGTATTCCATGTACTAATTTTCATATAATTACTCCTTTCCATATGACCATCACCACTTTTTTAGTTACTTTATAGAAAATATAGCTAAAAATCCCAGAAAATTGCAGACTTATAAAACTGAATAATTTATACTAATAATATGAATATTAAGAGGACCGTCATTTTAATTTGAGTGCAGCAAAAAAGGAACATTTATTCGTTCCATAAAAAAAAGACTTTGGATAAAAGTTTTAAAATACTTTTATCCAAAGTCTTTTTTGCTATAGGCTGTTGTATTACAAACCAGTACAGCCAAATTTTATTAAACCACCAACGATATGAAAGAATGGTATGAATGAGGGTAATAATGAGGTTTTTTAAGTAAGGGGTCTTTCAAACATTTGGATTTGAAATTATCGATGAACTAGATTTCCTACTCTTATATGGAAATGGATATGTATGATATGAAATAGAGGCACCCTCATACGCTAATGAGGGTGCCTTTATTCTAATACGTCTCACTATCATTTTTCTTGATGATTACGTTACTTGAAGAGTATCTTTATCATTTTTTTTACTAAAGTTTTTTTTCTTCATCCATTGATACAAATATATCGAAATAATTAGGGTAACTATCCCTAAAGCATGGCCTGCAATAACATCGGTAGGGTAATGCGCTGACAGTATAATGCGACTTAGACCGATTAAAAATATAAGAATACTTCCAAAGATGCCAACGAATAACTTTGCTTTGAATGATGTTACATTCACTACAATTAAATAAGTTGCAAGTCCATATGCTAACAAACCAGTCATTGCATGACCGCTCGGAAAACTGTAGCCTAATGCATCGATCGCAGGATCGATCAAAGGTCGTTCCCTTTGATAAAAATCTTTAAGCACTTTATTAAACTCATTCTGCAAAATAACCATCGTTATGAGTAAAATAATACCTTTGAAATCCCGATATCTCCATATTAACCATACTAACATTATAACTAGCATCGTGATGACACCAGGCTTATTTCCAAGCCAAGTGATATCCTTAAATAATTGGTATACAAATGACTGTGACTCTAGAACAAAGATATCTCTAATCACTGTATCAAAGGCTACTTTGCCAGACTGTTGTATGACCTCAGCAATAATAAGAAAAATGGCGACCGAGATCAAACATAAAGCAATAAATCCAATATGATAAAGGACAGGTCGTTTTGCTGTCTCTGTAGGTTGTCTATTAATCTCCATATTTATTTATCTACTCCTTTTTGACGTAATAAATGAATAGCTTTATTCGGGTAATCCGTCATTATTCCATCAGCACCTTGTTCAAGTAAATATTCTACCATGTCTAAATCATTAATTGTCCAGTATTGGACAGCAATATTTCTTTCATGTGCTGCATCAATTAATTTTTTCGTAGTAAGATCAAAAATACTTGAGTGAGTAGGTAATTGTAGAGCTTGTTCTTTTAACGGAATAATATTTCCTAAAAATAGCTTTTGAAAAATGACATATTTTTTCGTAGTAGCACTTGCAGTACTTATAGCAACTTCTCCATTAGTAATATCGTAAAAATAATTTGCTATTTCGTCAAAGAAAGATCCTATAATCACTTTATCTTCCATTCCATATTGAAAAATAATATCAGCAAATTCATCTGCTAACTTCGTATCATTTTCTTTAATTTCTATGACCATAGGCAAATGACTATACGATTCGAACACTTCGGTTAGAGTTGGAATCGTAACGCCCTTACCTCTATAAGGAAATGAGCCATCTGGACCTACAAAATGATAGCCAGCGTCAAATGATTTCAATTCTTCAACAGAATATTCAGATACTTTACCCTCTCCATTAGTTGTTCGATCAATTGTTTCATCATGCATTACTACTACTTGTCCATCTTTTGATAGTCTCACATCAAATTCTAACATATCTACTCCGAGTGAATCAGACAGTTTGAATGCCTCTAATGTATTTTCAGGAGCTATTCCAGCTCCTCCACGGTGAGCGATCACATCTGGCTTTCCACCTACACGCAGAAGAGTGTTACTTTCATTTTTCTTAACAGGAATGATTTGGACAATCAAAAAGAACAAAATAATTAAAGCTAGTACAATTAATAACATATTTCTTACAAACCTTCCTCTCGTTTTCCTCTTCTCAGTTACAATTTCCAAACATATTTCCCCCTTGTTTTTCTATATAAATATAGCTCAATCACAACAACAATAAGAATATTTTACATTTTACACTGTTAATATTAATTTTATATTATTTAATTATATATTTATATAAAATCATGTTAATTCTTATAAAAAATGTAAGCGCTTAAAGTCATTGACTATTTACGAACTATAAAAAGATGTGGTATCTTTTCTTCTGTTCTGTAAAACGATGACAGCCTCATATAAGTTCATCCTGCTACGCTTCTTTAGCCCAGTTTTTATAGTGTAGAGAAGCGCTCCACAATTTTTCTATAATAAAATATTATATCAGATGAAGTAAGTACTTCACCTGACACTTTTCACCATCTCTAATAAGAAATCACTTAATTTTGAAACATTTATGCTTTCTAACGTTTCTTAGTTATTTTCGCTCCTCTATATAAGCAATTCTCTCTAGTATAGTTGGATGACCATACCTAAATATTTTCACAATAAATGGAGGATTCACTTGACTAAGTCCCGCACGTGACAATTCTTGAAAAGTTTGAATGGCAGCTTCATTGTCCATAGTCATATCAATCGCGTATACATCTGCTGTATGCTCCTGATATCTAGAAACAACGTTTTCCAATGGGCTTGCTAAAAATGTAAGCATAGAAAATACAAGTAACAACAAAGGAAGTGAATGTAGCTCGCTTAAATCACGAATATGTAGAATATCTTTCCACCTATGAATACAAAAATGTAAAATTTTACTAGTTAAATATAAGCCAATAAGAGAGAGAATTAAATAACCCGCTATCCCAAAATAAATATGCTTTTTCACATAATGTCCCATTTCATGAGCCATGATAAATAAAATCTCTTGTTCATTAAGCCTATTTAATGTAGTATCCCATAACACAATTCTTGAGTTATTCCCAATTCCAGTGACATAAGCATTCAAGGCATTTGTTTTTTCGGACATATTAACCTCAAATACGTGATCAGCAGGGATATTCGCTTGTTTTGCCATTTGTAAAATTTCTGCTTCAAGCTCTTTATTTTTTAGTTCGTAAAAATCGTTATAAAGCGGATCAATAATCACTGGTTGAACAAACATTAAAAATAAGGAAAATGGAATTGACAAGACCCACGCATAAAACCACCATCGCTTCTTTGCTTTAGTAATGAGAAAAAATAAAGCATAGGCGATCATGACTAAAAATCCAAAATCAAGCCAGAAATCGATTAATCGGTCTTTTAACCACCCTGATGTAGATTGAGTAGAAATATTGTACATTTTAGAAAAGGTGAAGCTAATCCAACTAAGTGGTAGTGTTAAAACCCCAACAAAAATAGATAACCAAAATACATAAATTGGAATTTGTGCAATTTTTCTTTTTGAAGTTATTTGCGCCCAAGTATTGAATTTGTATGATATTCCTAACACTAGTACAAATAAATAGATAATCCATTCGAATGGTAAGGAGAGAAAAAATAACAAATTTCTTATTTGTGAATACTCTTCACTCAACATAAGCTCACGTTCATTTAAGAACGTAGAAGGATCCGCTCCTGAACCCCTATACTGTATCGGAATTGATGTATCAGCCCAATAAAAAATATACATAGCTATAAATAGCCCAAATAGCACATACGAAATTAACGTCCAACCTACAATTTTTCTCATGAATGTTAGATTCTCCCCCTTGTACTAAGTATAGCTTGCCTCCTTACTAATTGTAAGAAAAATCAGATAAAATTAGTACAAAAATTAGCAATAATTTTTTTGTCATACAAAATTCATGGATATAGACACATCAATATGCAATGTTCATGTATGATTAGTATGTATAGAACCGACTTAATTTATATTGTCAAATTCGAATGGCGTATTGGAGTGAAATCATGAAGAAGCTTTACATTACATTTGTCACCTTATTAGTACTCGGTATTTCATCAGGAATATTCTACTTTTCAGTTTATAAACAATCAGGAATGGAATTTCCGGAAGACGTTGCCATGGAAACAGCTTACGGAGAGCCATTTGTATTTACTGAAATGGAACCAAAGGTACGTCTACTAGAATTTATTTACACAAATTGCCCAGATATTTGTCCGGTAACAACTTATAAAATGAAGCAACTGCGTGAAGATTTTGAACAAGAAGGCGTCTTTGGGAATAAAGTCGAATTCATAACTATTACAATTGATCCCGCTTACGATACAAAAGAAGTGTTGCAGGAATATGGCAAAGCATTTGAATTAAAGCAAGGTGGCCCATGGTACCTTCTTCGTGGAAGTGAGGAAGATACAAAAAAAGTTGCAGAAGCGTTTGAATTCTTATATAGAGATCCTGGTGATGGACAATTTATTCATTCAGCCTATACATATTTATTAGACGATGAAAATAACATCATTGAGATTTTTGGTATGGGAGAAGGCTTTGACAAAGAGCGTGTATTCAAAAGGATAATGCGAACTATTAATTAAGGCATGCTTTCAATGCTTGTGGGAGATATCAGAACATCTCTCCTAAGTTGTTTCTTTGTACGCATACAACAAACCATGCAAATACAGACTATATGTAAAACCGGTGGAGAGTTAATTCCCCACCGGTTTTTATGTTAATCAAGTCTGCTATATAACGCTTATTTTACAACAAAACCGATCGATCACTTGTAAACCCTGAACCACGAATGCGCTGAAACTCTTCTAATAATTGCTCTACAGTCAATTTCTTTTTCTCTACTCCGCTAGCTTCAAAAATAATTTGACCTTTATCCATCATAATTAAGCGGTTGCCCAAGTCTAGAGCTTGTTGCATATTATGGGTGACCATCAAAGTCGTTAGCTTATTCTTTTCTACAATTTCTTTAGTTAAATTTGTGATTAATTCTGCCCTAGCAGGATCTAATGCAGCTGTATGTTCGTCTAATAACAATATTTTTGGATCCGTGAATGAAGCCATTAATAAAGACAATGCTTGACGTTCACCACCTGATAATAAGCCTACTTTTGCATTTAAGCGATCTTCTAGCCCCAAGTGAAGTGTCTCAAGCTGTTCTTTAAAAAACACCTTACGCTTTTTTGTTACACCCTTGTGTAAAGTTCTTCTTTTTGTTCTCGAAAAAGCCATTGCCAAATTCTCTTCAATCGTCATCGTCGGCGCAGTACCTGCCATTGGATCTTGAAATACTCTGCCGATATATTGAGCTCGCTTATGTTCTGGTAGATTCGTTACTTGTTGCCCATCAATTATAACCTCACCTATGTCGGGGTAAATCCTACCTGACACAACATTCATAAGCGTTGATTTCCCTGCGCCATTACTTCCTATGACCGTCACGAAATCTCCTTTATTTAATGATAACGTTATGTGATCTAATGCAATTTTTTCATCAAGCGTTCCTTCGTTAAAAACTTTGAAGATATGGTTAAAATCAAGCATCTATATCACCTCTTTATTCGCTAGTTGCTTGTGATCATTTACGAATGCTTGTAATCGCTGCTTTTTGCGTTTTTTGTCTTTACGTGATTCAAATATTTTAGGAATAATTAATGCACAGACAACTATGACTGCAGTAATTAACTTCAAATCACCTGGTTCTAAAAATTCTACACGCAAAGCAATACTTACAACAATGCGGTAAATAATTGCACCACCGATCACGGCAAATGTCGTTCGCATAATCGATTTCGTACCAAATATTGCTTCACCAATAATAACTGAGGCCAAGCCAATAATAATGATACCTATTCCCATTCCGACATCACTAAAGCCATTATATTGTGCAATGACTGCACCAGAAAAAGCGACAAGGGCATTGGATAATCCTAGTCCAACTACTGTTAAAGCATTCGTATTTGCTGAAAAGCTACGAATCATATTTTTATTGTCACCAGTGGCGCGTAGTGCAAGTCCAATCTCCGTTTGAAGAAAGCGATCTAAAATAAGTTTAATGGCAAATGTAATTATAATCATGAAAATAACAATTGCCCAAGTTTTTGGTATATACCCTGAATACCCTATTGCTCTCAACACATTGACTACACCTGTATCAAACCCTAAACTCTTCCAAAAATCCGTTAAAATTGTAACCACTGTTGTTTCATTTAACATCGGTATATTTGATCTTCCCATTATACGAAGATTAATAGAATATAATGCAATCATCATTAAAATCCCTGATAACAGCGGATTTATTTTTCCTTTCGTATGAAGCAAACCAGTGATACAACCAGCAATAAATCCCGCTAGCAAAGAAGCGATTGTAGCTATAAAAGGATTGATACCATTTACTATTAGAATTGCGGCTACGGCTGCTCCAGTTACAAAACTCCCATCAACGGTTAAGTCTGGAAAGTCTAAAATTCGAAATGATAAGTATACACCTAATGCCATGATTGCATAAATAATACCTGACTCAAATGCTCCGAATATTGCTGTAGGCATAGTATTTTCACCCTTCCAGTTAAAAAATATATTTTTTCAATAAGTTGTTATGAAAAGCGCAAGTGCCTGGTCATCCCCGACAAGTACTGGAGCCTGCGTTTTGCATGAAGGCCTTTTTTGCCTTTTGATAAAATGCCGAATTGACCTCGAGGTGATAGGCGCTGAAACTGTTCATCGATCATTATTAT
This sequence comes from Bacillus sp. SM2101, assembly GCF_018588585.1. NCBI lineage: Bacteria > Bacillati > Bacillota > Bacilli > Caryophanales > Bacillaceae > Bacillus > Bacillus sp. SM2101. The sequence goes on along the minus strand of NZ_JAEUFG010000010.1, from coordinate 19,389 downwards.
ACAAAGAATGAGTTCTCTCAAAAATATTATACTTGCTTACCTTTCAAACAGAAAAATATGTTCCTTTCTTCTATATATAAGAAAGGAACACAATAGTAATCTATTCACTACTCTTCATTTAAATATTCAGCGATATCATCCCACTCGCTATTTAGATCGATACCCATATTTTCAGCTGCTTTTTTGTTAATCTGTAATTTTAAGTTTTGTGGATACTGTACTGGTAGTTCTGAAGTTGTTTTTTCTCCTGTTAATATTTGTGCTGCCATCTCACCGGCTTCATAGCCAATATCAAAGTAGTCAAAACCGTAAGCAGCAAATCCACCATTTTCAACCGAATCAAGTTCACCTACAAACAATGGAATATCATTTTCTTCTGATACCATGATGACTGATTCTAACGCACTAACAACAGTGTTATCTGTAATAATGTATATCACATCAACATTTCCAATGAGAGATTCAGTCGCTTGCTTTACCTCAGCAGATGTTGACACAGATGCTGAGACAATTTCAAGATCTGTTCCTTTCATTGCTTCTTCCACTAGTTTAACTTGTGCATTGGAATTTTGTTCTCCAGAGTTGTATACCATCCCTACACGTTTACCTTCAAAATATTGGTCGATAAATTCAACTGTATTTGGTACTGCATTTGGATGTGTATCAGTTGTACCCGTTATATTCGTACCAGGCCTATCCATTGCTTCTACTAGCTCAGCACCAACCGGATCAGTCACAGACGTAAATACGATTGGAATTTCACTCGTTTCATTTAACACACCTTGAGCACTTGGAGTTGAGTTAGCAAAAATTAAGTCTACATTATCTCCTACTAACTTCTCTGCTATTAAATTACTCGTATTAGGGTCACCTTGAGCAATTTGAACGTCATATTCAACCTCTAATCCCTTATCTGCTAATGCTTGCTTAAATCCATCAAACGCAGCATCTAATGAGTCATGCTCTACAATTTGTGTCACACCTATTTTATATGTTTCTCCAGCATCCCCTGTATTGGATCCACCGCTTTCGTCAGTGCCACAGCCACTCAAAATTAATACTGAAGCAAGAGTACTTCCGAGTATACCTTTCAAACTTTTTTTCATCTTTTAAAACCCCCCTTGTAAACTATTATTCTATGTTTTATTTGTTTCTTTTACACTTTTACGCTTTTATGCTTTTATGCTTCGGTGCTTTTATGCATTAAATTATACATGAATAATATAAAACATCAAGATTTTTTTTCATAATTCGTAATAACTGTTCCATTTGAACAAAGAACAGTGTCTATAAACGTCACACTAATTAATATATGAATATTATTAATTATCAAAAAATATTACTCATTATTTTCCGTGAAATTTAGGAGGTCGCTTCTCGGAAAATGCATGTAGAGCTTCCAATCGATCTTCGGTCGGAATTGTTACTTCATATGCTTTTCTTTCAATTTCCAGACCTGTTTGTATATCAGTATTCATCCCCTGCTTAATAGCAAATTTTGCTTGTTGTAAAGCAACAGGGCCATTTTTCAGCATTTCATTAGCAAATTGTACACTTTCGGCTATTAAATGATCTTTAGGTACAACTTTAGTAACTAAACCATACGTTAAAGCCTGTGCAGAATTTAATCTCTTAGCTGTCAAAATTAATTCTAGAGCTTTTTCTGTTCCTATTATTCGAGGTAGACGTTGTGTACCGCCAGCACCTGGTATAATAGCTAAACTCGTTTCAGTTAAGCCTAATTGTGTACCTTCAACAACGAAACGAAAATCACAAGAAAGAGCTAACTCGAGCCCACCACCAAATGCATAACCATTTATTGCAGCTATTGTCGGCTGAGGGAGTTTATCAATGTTTGTGAATAATTGACCGATTTTAGTTAAATTTCTTTTTACTTCTATGTCAGATAATGTTCTTCTCTCTTTTAAGTCTGCCCCTACTGAAAATGCCTTATCTCCTGTCCCAGTAAAAATAACAACTCTAATATCGCTACTAGCATGTATTTCTTCAATCTTTTTCTCTAGACTACATAGCAAATCGTAATTAAAACAATTAAGAGCCTCAGGACGATTTAATGTAACAGTTGCAATATGATTTTCAACATGCAATTTTACGACACTAATAAGATCACCTACTTCATTTTTTTTCATAGTTATTGTTCTAATTCTAAGTGAAATGAATAAATTCCTTTTTTTAAAGAAAAATCATTCAGAAAATTTTGTTTTTTATAGATTTATGCGCTGTTTGACAAAATATAAACACGTATACATCTAGCATTGGTGGCATCCTTTCTACATTTAAAATGATTAAGTTCTTATACAACTCATCGTAGTGTCCATTATTAGTAATGCTGTTTTCATGTTGTTTTTTCGTATTAAGAAATAAACAAGTAGTCAACTAGCATTCGTGGTACCTTTTCTTTCATACGACGATGCCCAACATATAAAACCACTTGTTATCGTACTAATTTGATAACAATAGCAACAGAGTTTAAGAAAAGAGCTTTGACAAACTATTTATATGTATAAATGTCATGAAATTGTGATACTTTTCACATTGATAGCAAAGAATTTTAGCAGTATAATTATGGTATACCGAACGTTCGATACGTTATCATTCAAATTTTTTCATGACATTATTTTATATTAAAAATTAAATAACGTAGAGGATGAGATGATTATGAATATTACCATTTGGCCACACGTAATTACTATGCCTATTTACTTTATTGTTTTAATATTCATCGTCGCTTTTTTCAGAAAGCACTATAAACTAGCAGCTTATTTTTGGATTGCATCTCTATTTACATTCCCATTATGGATTCTAGGTGGAGTTGAAGGATGGTTTCGCTGGGCGAAAATATTAAGTGTCATCTTACCAACCATCATCGTTGGCTTTTCGCGTATAGCCGTTTACGAAAATAAAAAAGGCAAAATATGGGATTTTCTAAAATCAGAGCAATTTCTATGGTTTTTCTACGCCATCTTGTTTTTAAATATTATGGAAGCAACGATAAAAGATGCTACTATGGGTAATTACTTTAATGCAGCAACCGGGTTTCTCTTATGTGTCACCATACCATTCGCTCCAAAGTTTTGGAAGATTACTACTGAAAAACATGGAGATCTTATAGCTTATACGACTGCTTCTTGGAACTTTCTCTATACAACATGGAACGCTTGCTTCGTCTATGCTGAGAGTCCTGTCTATTTTGCGAGTTCATTAACTATTTTACTTGCAGCAGAGCTATACCCATTGATGAAAGGACGTCCAGAATTATATATTACTGCTCGAGTATATACACTAGCTGCACACCTGCTCTTAAGAGCAAGTTTTGATATATTCCCTATGACGATGGATTCCTCTTCTTGGTATAATCCAGAAGTATTAAAAACATGGGGCATGATTAACTTCATCTTAATCGTTCCATATGTCTTTTGGCATATGTGGCAATTACAAACTGGAAAAGCCGAAAAAAGCTTTAGACGTCAGCGTGCGGCGTAATTCCCATCTCTATTTGAATTTTTTGAAAGCGCTTTACAAATAAAAGGTCAGACCCTAGCTAAACTGGGGCTCTGACCTTCATGCTGTTGATCTATTTGTATATGTTACAATTAGCCTATATCTTATGTTGCTACAATTATAAGCTTGTTGTTGCTTGCTGTTTTAAAGCACGTCTTAATATTTTTCCTGTTGTGTTTTTTGGTAACTCTTCTATAAACTCTATTGAGGTAGGGATTTTATATTTTGCTAGATGCTCTATACAATAATCAAGGACTTCTTTCTCAGTAAGTTGGTTGTTTGTTGTTACTACAAAGCTTTTTACTGCCTCACCAAAGTTCAGGTCTGGAACACCAATGACCGCAGCCTCGATAATATCTGGATGATTATATAGAACCTCTTCTACTTCTCGTGGATATACATTATATCCACCTACTAGTACCATGTCTTTTTTTCTATCTACAATATAAAAATACCCCTCTTCATCCATACGTGCCAAATCACCAGTGTATAACCAGCCATCCATAATCGTATGAGCAGTTTCTTCAGGCATTTTATAATAGCCTTTCATCACATTTGGCCCACGAACAATAAGCTCACCTACTTGTCCAGGTGGAACTTCCTCACCCATTTCGTCAACTACCTTATTTTCTATGTTAAAAATACTTGTACCAATAGAGCCTGGTTTTCTTGGACGATCTAGCGGATTAAAGGCAGTAACTGGCGATGCTTCAGACAAACCGTAACCCTCTGATACGATAACATTAAACTTTTGTTCAAAACCTTTTAACAGTGCTACTGGCATTGATGCACCACCAGAAATACAAAGACGTAAAGATGCTAAATCTTCTTTATTTCCCTCTGGATGTTGTAATAAAAAGTTATACATCGTTGGGACACCTGCAAAAACTGTCGCTTCATATGTCTTTGCAACACGAAATACTTCTTCGGGACTAAACTTTGGTAATATTATCAACGTTCCACCATTCATAAGTGGCGCATTCAGTGCAACGGTTAGGCAAAACACATGAAACATCGGTAATGTAGTAATTACTCGGTCAGTATCACTTAATTTTAAATATTGTGCAACATCTATCGCATTACTATACAAATTTTTATGAGTCAGCATTGCCCCTTTTGGTTTCCCAGTTGTTCCTGATGTATAAAGGATAACCGCTACATCATCTTCAGCTAATGTTGGACCTTCATAAGTAAAGCTTCCTAATGAGATTATCTTTGAAAACGATTTCATTTTTTCAGATGCAACAATTGCAGATGAATCAACACCCGCCTCTTTCCCTTGTGGTGTTTCACAATAAATGATATGCTCGACACCTTTCATGATAGGAAGCATAGGTTCTACTTGTGGAAGTAAAACATCAAAGGTAATAATCGCTTTAACATCCCCATTATTAACGATATAACTAATTTCATCGGCAGTATAAATAGGATTAATAGGTATAATAGTTGCTCCTACCTTCAATGCACCGTAAAGCGAAATTACAAAGTAAGGTGAATTACCTAATAAAAGTGCAATGTGATCCCCTTTGCCAATACCTAGTTTGTCTAACCCACTAGCAAACGCATTCACAGCACTATCTAGCTCAGCATATGTGCTAGCTTTATCTTGAAAAATATAAGCTGGTTTTGCTGGGTATTTCTGTGCAGATTCTGACAAGCGCGAAGTTAAATTCAAAATACTCCCTCCCTATTATAATGAATGAGTAACCATTCATTTTTTCGGCATATTAATATACACTTCTATTATATTGAAATAATCTAGTTTACTCAAGGAACGAAATAAAAAATTTCTGAAATTTATTTCATTTCATTATTTTTAACTATTTCAACCCCAAACATAGCCAGTCTTTGCAAGCGTTACATTACCTTGATATAGTTTTTCAGCTTCCCTAATTAATTGTTCATGCTCACCAAAGTGAGGAAGATGTGTTAGTAAAAGTTCCTTGACTTTTGCTTTATTTGCGATATAACCAGCTTCTTCACTAGTCATGTGTCCAGCGTTCGTTCCATTTTGATTTGCATATAAATTGCTTTCACAAATAAATAAATCAGCTTGTTGAGCAAATGAAATAAATTTCTTATCAAAACTAGAGTCAGCTGTATAAACTATTGATTGACCACCTGCTTGTATTCTCATTGCATAACACATTACCGGATGAACTGTTTGAATAAAGGTAATGGAAAAAGGTCCAATGTGTAATTTTTTTTCAGGGTTATATGCAATTCCTCTTGAAATATTTTTATACGATAGCCTATCAAACTCTATTTGATCATGTGAATGTCCATAAATCGGTAGTTCCTTCAGTTCTTTCCCCATAAAACGGTGAATTAACAAAGCGTATTGTAGAGGGCCAATGTCTGCAATATGATCATGATGATAGTGAGAAAGTAAAACAGCATCTAGTTGGTCAATTTGAATAAATTTTTGAAGTTGTGATAGAACCGCACTTCCGCAATCAACTAATAATGAAAAACCTTCATGCTCAATTAAGTAACCTGACGTTGCTTCTCCTGCGGCAGGATATCCACCCCAATATCCAATTACTGTCATCTTCATCTTCATTCTTCCTTTCAAAATACTCCTATTTCATTTCATTGTACCCTTTTACACCTAAATATTACACTGGCTTACTTGAACCTGCTAGAACCTAACCGTTCTTCGTTAAATATCGTGGATACACCTAAGAGCCATTTATGATGAATGTATGCGATCAGTTTTGCCTATTTACAAGCTTTGTTACAAAACAGTTATTGACTAAACAAAACTGTTATAATACAATATATACATAACATAATTCGGAGGGGATACGAAATGATTGAGAAAAGTAGTGACTTCTTCAAAAACTTACCACCAAAAAAATGTACTGATTGTAATAAAGAAATAGATGAACAACATGAATGCTATGGTAACATCTGTAACGATTGTCTTCATGTTAAATAATAAAATTTATAAATAATAGCCTGCTGATAACCAATCAGCAGGCTTTGTTCTATGCTCTAATATTTTTTCTTTATTTCAGGAATCAGTTGAATAGACTCTCCACTTGAAATTCCAAGATTTGTTCATTATGATTGTGCAGCATTTGCTCCATATTTACGCTTAAACTGCATTACAAAATATAATAGCGTTCCTAATGACATCAATACAATGAACATTAAGAGGATTGTTGCATTTTGCCACATAAATCCATAATCACCGCTTGATATTACTGCCTTCAACCCTGAAACTGTATAGGTCATTGGTAATAATGTATTAAACGGTTGTAATACATCTGGAATTACTTCTAACGGGAACGTTCCGGCACTAGTTGTTAATTGCAAAATTAAAATAACTATTGCTAAGAAGCGTCCTGGATCATTAAAGCAAGTCACTAAAAACTGAATCAATGTGATAAAGGTGACACTAGTTAGAATGCTAAACAAGATAAATAATGGGACACTTTTCACTTCAAGACCTAAGCCATATAATAGCACTGCATCGGCTATTAGCGCTTGAATTATACCAACTATAACCAGTACTCCAAATTTACTAATAAACCAACTAAACGGATTTTTTGGGGCTGCGACCGTTTCACGTAAAGGAAATACAATCGACAAGAGCAATGCCCCCACAAACAACCCTAAACTTAAGAAGTATGGCGCAAACCCTGTTCCATAGTTTGGTACTTCATTCATTTTCTTTTCTTCGACTGTTACTGGGTCTGCGAACATATTATACATATCATCGTTACCTGATATTTCCGATGTCTCTGTGGAGGCATCAGTTAATTTCGTAGAAAGTTCATTCGTTCCGTCAGAAAGCTCTCCAAACCCATCAATTAATTCTATAGATCCATCTGCTAATTGACTAGCTCCATCTTCTAGCGCCAAAGAGCCAGTTGCTAATTCATCTATACCAGCTGATAATTTATTACTACCGTCTAGTAAATTGCCAGTACCTACTTGTACCTCTGTAATCTTTTCTCCGAATAATTGAAGCCCTCCTACAAGTTGATCTTGACCATCTAACAGTTTAGTAGCACCATCAACTAGCAGCTGTTGCCCTTCAGCCAACTCGATTATTCCAGTTTGTAACGCAAGTTGTCCTTGATGAAGCTTATTCATTTCTGTTGAAAGTACTGTTGCACCACCATTGATTTCGTCAGCAGCAACCGTTAACTGTTCTAATCCACCATTTACTTCTTTACTTCCATCTATTAAGCTCGCCATTGTTACTTTAAGTTGTTCCTTTTGTTCTTCAGGTAACGAATCCAACATTGGTTGAATAACTTCATTTAGTTGTTCAATACCGTTTGACAACTCGGTTGACCCAGCTGCAGTTTGTTCTGCTGCTTGCTTCCATTGTTCTATTGATCCAATTAACTGTTGGGTCCCTTCATTTAACTGTAAGGATCCATCTGTTAATTGAGGAATAGAAGACTGAGCTGTTTCCACTCCCTGTAGTGATTGTTGCAAACCATTTGACAATTGTTCTGTACCAGTTTGAGCTTCAAGAGCTCCAGCTAACAATTCTTCCTGGCCTGTCTTCATTTCCTCAAATCCATCTTTTAAAGCTGTTACGCCATCAACTAATTCTTTTGAACCATTATTTGATGCTTGTAACCCTTCCTTAAATGTAATTGTATTGCTTGCTAGCCTTGCTAAATTTTCTTGCAACGTAATTGCACCATCGTTAAGTTCGGTAACTCCATCATCAATCTTACTTGCACCATCACTAGCCTCTGTTAAACCATCTGCTAATTCATCAACATTGTCAAATAAGCTTTCTGCGAATGTTGCACTAATTTCATTCGCTAGCTCAGCTTTAATTTTTTCAATTGCAGATTCTCCAATTTGTCCAGCAAGAAAGTTATAACTTTCATTCGGTATATATTTAAGCTCTAGTTTGGTAGGGTTATCTTCTAACAATGTTGTAGCACGCTCAGAAAAATCTGCTGGAATTTCAACCATCATATAATAATCTAGATTGTCTAACCCTTCTTGAGCTACATTTTTATCGACAAAATCCCATCCAAAACCTTCATTATCTTTTAATTGGTCTACTAGATCATCTCCTATGTGCAGTTCTTCATCATTATACTCTGTTCCAGTATCTTGATTTACAACTGCTACAGGTAAGCGATCCATTTGATCGTATGGATCCCAGAAAGCCCATAAAAACATCCCACTATATAACAGCGGAATAAACATTAACACAATGATTGGAACAATGAGTTTCTTGTTCGTTACCATCGCTTTTAGTTCTTGAATTAACAATGATATTCCTCTCATAGTATCCCCCTAGTAACATTTGACTGTTTTGTTCATTTGGTCAATAATGCTGAAAAATTTAAGGATCATCTAATTGATAATCCCTCTAAGAAATAGAGCTCGAATAAGTGTAATATTTGTTCCTTACCTAAAGGTTCGTGATTTTTTTCCCAATCAAAAATTAATGCAATATACAATTTCAAAAAAATAAATGCAGTCATTTCTGGATCACAATTTCTCATTTCTTTTTTATCTATTGCAACGATAATTTTCTGTTTAATAAATCCAATAATAGCATCTTCGAGTTTAACCATAGCTTCTTGAACTGCAGGTGTACCAATCTGATTTTCCTCTTCAATTAACTTGATCATCAGTTGATGTCTCTTTCTAAATTCCAATATTTTGTATAAAGCTCTGTGCGCATTCTCGTAGAAACGTAATGTTGGATCAATTGCTTCTTCTGCAGCCTCTTTCATTTCGGCAATTAATGAAGATGTTATTTCGTCAAATAACTCTTCTTTATTTTTAAAGAATGTATATATCGTACCTTTCCCAACGTTAGCTAGCTTTGCGACTTGATCCATTGTTGTTGCTTTGTACCCAAACAGAGAAAAAGATTTTGTCGCTGCGTCTATTATTAGTTGTTTTCGATCTTTAACCACTACTACACCTCATTCCACAACTGACCAAATGAACATTTTAGTCATTTAGTATGAAAATACTATAACACAAGGCCAAAACTTTGATCAATACTTTTGGTATCAATTTTATAAAAACAGTTTTTTCTAAAAAATGCAAACGTATTCACACCTTCAGTCTGTAGATGTATGAAAGTTCCTTTTCGTATCGGCTTAAATTCGTAGCAATCATTCAATACAAATACCGATTTATTCCAATTGTATATACGTTACGCTTTAGACATGGATCTTTTCGTTACAATTTAATGCATTAGGCAAGTTGTTTATTATATCCAGTTCTCATTCGATTTTAAAAAGTCGAGATAGATGTAACAAACCATTGTTAACTACATGTAGTATGATTCGTAGGGAAACCACCATTTGTACGAAAAACAGCCTAATGTAAATAAAGGAGGAATACAGATGAACATGAATCATTATTTACAAAGAATAGGTATACACTCCCTCACCGGTGAAAAAGAACAAGACTTGAGAAGCTTACAACGACAACACCTATACACAGTTCCATTTGAAAATTTAGATGTCATAAACAGCGTACCCATAAAGCTTAATTTAACTAATATCTATCATAAAATCGTGAATAATGAACGAGGTGGCTTTTGTTATGAATTAAATGGCTTATTTAATTGGCTACTAGAGAAGCTCGGCTACAAAGTAACGATGATTTCAGCAACAATATCGACTGGGAAAGATCAGTGGTATAAAGCAAATAGCCATTTAACGAATTTAGTAACTATTAATCAACGCGATTATTTGGTAGATGTGGGCTGCGGGGATACAGTCCGTTCACCAATACTATTAACCGGAGAAATTGTTGAGGATATTAGTGGAAAGTACCGCATACAAGCTGTTGACGATATATTTTTTGATTTACAAAAGCACATGAATAATGAATGGAATACACAATTCCGCTTTAGCAAAACACCAAGAGAATATGACTTCTTTAATGAGATATGTCATTGGAATCAAACTAATCCACAATCTAAATTCACACAGCAGACAATCGTTACAATTGCAACCCCTAATGGCCGAGTAACGGTAACTGATGAGCACATCATTATAACTAATGATGATCAGAAGTCAAAACAAGCTTACTCAACAAGCGAATTTAACACGATCTTAAATTACTATTTTGATATTAATTGATAGGACACCTTTGATCTTTATTATCGACCTTAGGGGGATTTGATTATGAACGATAAACCTGCTTTACCTATTTTAGCTGGAGTAATAGGTGCTGTGTTGGGTGGCCTTAGTTTTTTATTTTTAAAAAATGTCGTAAGCATGACTACTCCATTAAATATTTTATCGATAAGATTTACGATTGCTTTTCTAGTAATCGCACTCCTTGTTTTAAGCAATGCTGTAAAAATTCAATATTACAATAAACCAATACTTCCTCTTATTTTATTTTCAACCATCCATCCAGTACTCGCATTTTTGTTGCAAACGTATGGCATGAAGTATACAACTTCAAGTGAAGCGGGAGTTATAACAGCACTTGTTCCTATTATCGTCATGATATTGGCTTCTGTGTTATTGAAGGAACGAACTAACATTACGCAAAAAACTTCTATTTTGCTATCTGTCGGTGGAGTAACATACATTACTTTAATGAAAGGACTTGAAACTGATGGAAATCTTGTTGGTATCACACTCATTGTTTTATCCGCCCTTTCAATGGCACTATACACAGTATTAATCAGAGAAATTGCTAAACAATTCACAGCTATGGAAATCACCTTTGCGATGATGGGTATTGGTATGGTTATTTTTAATATCCTCCTATTTTTGTCACCTGAAAGGGTAGATTACTCCATGTTATTAAATACAAGCTTTTTGTTTTCAATTTTGTATCTAGCTATAATATCTTCTCTACTTGGAGCTATGTTAAAAAACTACGCTTATGCTCGAATGAAAGCCTCTCAAGCAGGTGTATTTATGAATCTAGCTACTATTGTAAGTATTATTGCAGGCGTATTTATTTTGAATGAGCCATTTTACAGCTATCACCTGATAGGTTCAATGTTGATAATCTTAGGGGTTGTTGGTGTTCATCTACAAAGAGTTAATCTCAAAAGGTTTTTTAAAAATAAAAAAAAGACAAAAGAAAAGTGAAAAGCTCAATACCTAATCGGTAATAAGCAACTTGAACATCGGTGAATCGAGTATGTAGCTACTTCGTCTGTTTAGGCTCTTTTCATAAACTTTGTTGCTATTATTTCTAAAATGGACAGTTTGATGAGTTTTAGGAGAATTCAATAATTATAAAAGTAGAAAAGATGCCACGAACGCTAGATATATACGTGCTTAACCTTAGAACGAAAAGCAACAATCAATGCGAAAACAGCCTTTGTTTAACACCTATAGAATCGAGGAGGTATATAAAAAAAGAGGCTAACTATAATTAGTTAACCTCTACTAGTTCTTTTGAATGCGTTTGGATATATTCTAAAACTTTCTTAACTGCCTCTTCTCCTTGATCTATACAATCTGGGATACCTAAGCCTTCGAACGAGCTTCCTGCTAAAAATACGCCGGGTAATTCCTTCTCCATTACTTCCTTCACATTCTCCACTCGTTCTTTATGCCCAACAGTGTATTGAGGCATTGATTTTTTCCATCGAGTTATAATAGAAAACTCTGGATCGCTAGTAATATTCATTGTTTTATTTAAGTCTGCCAAAACAACCTTTATGATCTCGTCATCCGTTTGATCAACAATTGCTTCATCTCCAGCTCTACCTACATAGCACCGTAACAGGATTTTTCCTTTTGGTGTTGTATGTGGCCATTTCTTATGTGTCCAAGTACATGCAGTGATGGTATAATCACTATTTCTTGAAACAACAAACCCTGTACCATCTATGTCTTTGTTGATTGCCGACTGCGGAAATGCAAGTGCAACTGTAGCAACTGAAGTTGATGGCATATTCTTAAATTGGTCAAAAAACGAATAATCAGCAAGAATGTTTTGGGTAATTTCATGTGGTGTTGTAATAACAACCGTATCAGCTATTATTTGCTCACCATTACTTAAATGAACGATATATTCATCATTTACCTTTTCTAACTTGATCACACTTGTGTTCTTTAATACTGAACCAGTATCTAACTTCTCCTCAACTGCTTCAACTAATGATTGTAAACCAGTTGAAACAGTTAAGAACATTCCTTTTGCTTTACCCTTTTCAGCATTTTTCGCTTTTCGCGGTGTCATACTCTTCATTCCGACTATTAAACTACCATGCTTTTGTTCAACTTGATAAAATTGCGGAAAAGTTGATAATAAGCTCAGTTTGTCGATATCACCTGCATATATACCTGACAGTAATGGCTCTATTAAATTTTCTACAACTTCATCACCTAAACGTCTGCGGAAAAACTGTCCTAATGATTGATCACCAACTACTTTTGATTTAGGTAATACAAAATCAGCTGCTGCTCTAATTTTACCGAATGGCGAAAACAGCCCTGTTGTAACAAATGGAGCAATTTGTGTAGGAATTCCCATAATGGAGCCGCCTGGCATCGGGTGTAAGTTCCCTTTTACTTGTACAAAAGATTGTCCGGTAGAATTATTTACTAGTTTATCCCCTAGTCCCACCTCTGTTGCAAGTCTTGATGCACTTCTCTTTCTTTCTAAAAAAGAATCTGGTCCCTTCTCAATAACAAAGCCATCTCGTTCGGCTGTTTGAATCTTTCCTCCCAGATGATTGGAGGATTCTATTAACGTACATGCTAAAGAAATCCCTTTCTCTCTTGCTTCCTTTTGCAAGTAATATGCTGTTGTTACTCCAGTGATACCACCACCAATTACGACAGTCCTTCTCTTCACATTACTCACTTGCACATCGCCTTCTTTATTATAGTTTTTTATTATCTAATTCTTTTAACACAACTGAAGCCATTGCATCTATGAAATCTGAGTTCGTATTTGGCATTTCAGGACGGTAGTATGTTGCATTCAATTCATCAGTAACCATTTTACATTCAATGTCATTATCATATAATACTTCCAAATGATCGGAGACAAACCCAACAGGTATATATACGAATGTCTTATACCCTTGTTCTTTATACAGCTGTCTAGTTAAATCTTGTACGTCTGGTCCTAACCACGGTTCAGGCGTATTACCAGCACTCTGCCAGCCGATTACATAGTCAGAAATCTCCGCATTCGTTGAAATTAAATCAGCTGTGTGCTGTAATTGCTGCAAGTAAGGGTCACCATTAGCAAGGATTTTTTCAGGTAAACTATGAGCTGATACTATAAGTACAGCATTATTCCGTTGCTCATCAGACATTTTATGATAAGTTTCTGTCACCTTTTCCACCCAATAATTGATAAATTTAGGCTCATCATACCAACTTTCAATTGCATGAATGTTTGGTCCACCTAGTTTATCAGCAGCTTCCTTAGCCCTACCATTATAAGATTTAACACTGAAAGTTGAAAAGTGCGGCGCTAAAACAATGCTAACTGCTTCTTCAATTCCGTCGTCTTTCATTTGTTTCACAGCATCTTCAACAAATGGCTCAATATGCTTTAAGCCAAGATAAGGTTTAAATTCAATCTCCTGCTGAATATCATTTAAATGTGAAGCAAGCTTAGCTGCTTGTTCTTGGGTAATTTTAGCGAGTGGAGAAATTCCACCAATTGCTTGATATCGTTCTCTAAGATCCTCAAGCATATCTATAGTTGGTTTTCTTCCACGTCGGATATGAGTATAATATCTTTCTATATCTTCCTCATTGTATGGTGTCCCATAGGCCATAACGAGCAAACCCATTTGTTTCTTCATAATTTTATTGCCCCCTTTTAATCTCTAAGCCAATATACCCCTTCTACATCTTTGTTACTTGTTTAATGAATAATCATGGATAAATGCAGTAAGACGTTTTAAAGTTTCGGGTTGAACTTCCGGAAATACCCCATGACCGAGATTAAAAATATAACCAGGTAACTCCATACCTTGATCTAATATTGCTTTAGTTCGTTCTTCAATGACATCCCACGGTGCGAGTAAAATTGCTGGGTCAAGGTTTCCTTGTACTGGTTTATGAATACCTATAGACCTAGCTTCTTTTATCGGAAGTCGCCAATCTAAACCTACAACATTTAACGGTAAATCATGCCATTCTTTAGCTAAATGGCTTGCACCAACACCAAACATAATTAATGGAACTTGCTCTTCACTTAGTTCTGAAAAAATTCGATTCATTATTGGTTTAATAAAATAACGATAATCTGCAACATTTAATGCTCCAACCCATGAATCAAATATTTGTATCGCACTAGCACCTGCATTAATTTGTGATTTTACATATGTAATAACCATGTCTCCTAACTTGTCCATTAAAGCAAACCAAGCAGTTGGTTCTGCATACATAAAGGCTTTCGTCTTATTGTAATTTTTCGACGGACCTCCCTCAATCATATAGCTAGCAAGTGTAAATGGTGCTCCCGAAAAACTAATTAGTGGTACATTTAATTGTTCTGTAGTCAATAATTTAATTGTATCAAGAACATATGGTACATCAGCTTCCGGATTTATTTTCCCTAGATTTTCAACATCGTTTAATGAACGTATCGGATTCGATATAACTGGTCCAATACCTGATTTAATTTCTACGTCAACCCCCATTGCCGGAAGAGGGGTCATAATATCTTTATATAAAATTGCTGCATCAACATTATATTGCTCAACTGGAAGTCTCGTCACATAAGCACAAAGTTCTGGTTGATGAGTAATGTCAAAAAGCGAGTATTTTTCTTTTATCTTTCTGTATTCTGGTTGTGAGCGCCCTGCTTGACGCATGTACCAAACAGGCACGTAATCTGTCTTTTCACCTCTACATGCCTTCAAAAACGTATCATTTATAATTGTGTTGTTTGCCATAAAGCCCATCCTTTCATTATTCCACCTAAATATCATATAAGAACTCTTATTTCCAATCAAATGATACATATTATTATACAAAACAATACACTGATAGTAGTATGTATATCTTGTGAACGTTTTCTTTTATTCAATATGAAGACTTGGCTGTAGCCAAGTCTATCGTTTTATTTATACAAGCCCTCATCATAAATTTTGTTATCATATTAACTTAAAAAGGACACCTAGGCGTAGTATGAATGTAATTTCTCTCCTTTTTTTAGAAGGAAAGATCCTCAAAATCTTATTGATTGGATTTCTTACTACGCAAAATATAACAAAGAATGCGAAAATATCGTTGTACAAAAACACTATTAACTATAACTGTTTATACTATACTTGTATATATAACATTTGAAAATGTCAATAAATCGACCATAAATAACATGATTACTCATCAAATGTAAAGAATTGTGGCTTAACATTATTAGAGGGACTCCCCTCTTCACCTGTAATCGGATTATAAGGAACGACCTGATAATTAGGTATCGAAAAAATATTGACAGATGAAATAGCAAAGTTTCCTTTTCCTGTAACCGTACCTATAAGTGTTGCTTTATTATTTTTCTTTTCATAAATTCGATACTTGATTCTTTTATCCTCGGCAGGTGTCCATTCTAGATTTACAGAAAAAAAACCATATGGTTTGAAAGAGAGTTGTGCAAATAAATCATTTATCTCTTTTAATCGGATTGGTTGTTCTAGATCCTTTACTTGCTCAGGAATTTGAAAAGCTAAATGTTTACTTTCAGATGTCTCTTCTATAATTTTTTTAAATAATAGGGTTGGCTGACTACTACCTTTTGTTAAATAATGAGATTTATCTGTCTTGTCATACCCCATCCACAATGCGCCAACAACTGTAGGTGTATACCCTACAAACCACGCATCTTTTGTCGCATCTTCAACTGGCTCGTACGATGTCGAACCAGTTTTTCCAGCTAAAGCCCCTGAGTATTTTCCCATTTGTGCTGTTCCTTCGCGAACGACCCCCTCTAGCATGCGAGTCATATACCAAGCTGTTTGCTTAGAAAATACACGTTTTTCTTCTTTATTAAATTTACCAATCACCCGATTATTACGGTCTTCTATTTTTGTTATAAAGTGAGGTTCAATGACTTTACCACCTTCAGCAAATGCGCGGTAAACTTTTGTTAAATCAATAGGAGAAACTCCTTCCTCTAATCCTCCAAGTGCCATTGCAAGACCTTTATCTTTTATAGGAATTCCAGATTTTTCTAAATATTCTTTTCCATAATCGATACCTAAGTTATTTAACGCCCATACTGCAGGAGCATTTGCAGATTCAATAATAGCATCATACATCGTTATTTTATCTTTATAAACATCGTTGTAATTATGCGGTTCATAATCACCATATTGTAGCAGTTGATCAACTAATAATGAGTAAGGATCAAATTCTTCTTTCTCAAGTGCAGGACCGTATACGACTATGGGCTTAAATGTAGAACCAGGCTGCCTTTTTACGATTGCACGATTCAAGCCCTTTTGTACATAGTTACGACCACCAATACAAGCAATGATCCCCCCTGTTTTATTATCCATTAAGACAAAAGCGCCTTCCACATTTTCATCTGTACCAGCAAAATTATTTGAGTCTTGGAAGAACTCATAAGCCTTTTGTTGTACAGTCGCATCTAAGGGCACAGTAATTTTGTATCCACCCTTTAATAATTCGTTATTCGTCAGTCCATATCTTTCTTCTGCTTCCTTGACTACTAAATCTATATAAGATAATAAATACATATTTTCATTCATTTGATTAATATCTAACGCTAACGTTCTACCTTGATAACGAACTGCATCCTCGGGTGTAATATACCCTTTTCTTTCCATCAAACTTAAAACAAGATTTCTCCGATCAAAGCTTTTCTCTGGCTGTAGTATAGGGGAATAATTAGTTGGAGCTTTTGGTATCGCAGCTAATAACGCTCCTTGTTCTACAGTTAGTTCAGACACATGTTTGTTAAAATATAATTGGGAAGCAGCTTCAATCCCATAAGCACCGTGCCCAAAATATATTTGGTTCAAATACATTTCTAGCAGTTCTTGTTTACTATATTTTTTTTCTAAATTAAGGGCGATAATTACTTCTTTTGTTTTTCGTAGCCACGTTTTTTCATTGGAAAGGAAGATGTTTTTAGCGAGCTGTTGTGTTATCGTACTTCCTCCCTCCACCTTCTTTCCTTCAGTAATATCTCTATATAATGCCCTCATAATGGCTCTTAAATCAACTCCATGATGATTATAGAAACGTTCATCCTCCACTGATATAAATGCCTGCTGTACATGTTTAGGAATGTCTTGGATAGAGACCAATTCTCTGTTCTCTATAAAAAGCTTTGCAATTAACTCATCCTCATCACTTACTAATGTTGAAGCAGAGTTCATCACAAGCTTTTTTTCATCAACTACATAATCTCCAGCATATATTATAAATAAATATGCAACTAATCCGACAAAAAAAGTAAAAAATATAATTACACTTGCTTTACCAATCACTTTAAGCACGTAACATCACCTCCAAATGACGCATGATAAAACTGACAACTTGATAGCGACCTCGACAGTACAGCTATACTATATTGAATTATTCATTCATGCAACTATTAATTATTATTCATGTAAATGTTTCACAATATGTAAAAAGATTAAGCTCTTTTTGTAAAGTTTGTTGTTATTCTTAAAAGCTCTTTTCGTAAATTTTGTTGTGCTCAAGATGTCGTTTAACAAGAAAAGATACCTGGAAATCTAGTTGTTAAGTATGAAACTTAATACGCAAAACAACAATGAATGGGGAAAGAGCCTAAGAATAAGCGCTTTGTCCAGCATGACACAATTAATACTTACCCACTCGTCCTAGGATATTGTTACTGATATACCTCGTTCTCCAAGCCTCTCGAATCGTTTCGCTTCAATCTATAAAGACAAAAAGTCCTTCATGACTTGATGCTCCAAACTTGTCGAGGGGAGTCACTGATGACGATATTCACCGTTGCTCACAGGGTGTTGAAAGAATTTATATTAAAATCGACTTCGCTTTTCTAAAAAAGTTAACAATTTTTTCAATTTTATGGATTGGGACAATGGGAGAAATTGTTATAATGATAGTGAGGTGATGAATGATGAAAATTTATCTGACACATGGTACGTATCATTATTTAAAAACCAAAAAAGATGAGTTTTCTAACGAGCTAATCGTTCTCATGCAAAACGAAGATCAAACTTTATTATTACATGAAACCAACCGAAATTGTGTCTTTAACGAACCTCGAAAATATGATGTGCTAGATTCAGAAGGTAGCTTCCCACTAAAAGGCTATGTTGTTATGAATCACGTTCCAGTATCAGAGGAAGGAAGACCTGTCTTTGAGTATAGATTTAGCAAGCGCCCCGGTCTTATTGACAAAGAACCTGGGTTTATTGCGATGCGTATTTTAAGGCCAATGAACAGCGATACATATATCATTATTACAGTATGGCATAATGAACAAAGCTACCAAAATTGGCAAAAGTCCAACGCATACGAAAAAACTCATGAAAAAAGAGGAACTCCGGAAGGCGTTGATCACTACAAATCGTTTTTCCCTCGACCTTCTTATTTAAAAACCTATTTCATCACTGACGAAGATTTATCATAATCCCTAAGTTTCATTAATTATTTATTCATGTATGCACATAGAAAAATAAAGCTTTTCTCGTAATCATTGTTGCTATTGTTATCTAAATAAGTACTATAATAAGTTGTTTTATATTGTTAGTCATTGTTGTACAAAAGAAAAGATGCCACGAACTCTAGTTGTGTACGTGTTTTCTTCTTAATATGAAAAACTACAATCAATGCAAAAACAGCCAAAATAAAAAACCAGATGGTATAGATAAAATGTACCCTATAGAGTAGACACTTTAAAAAAGTCTCCCTATAGGGTACATTTTTGTATAATGGAGAAACACAA